>NZ_JAFCTX010000004.1:0-193239 GCF_049896245.1 Cypionkella sp. TWP1-2-1b2
TGCGAAGCTCCATAGGATGTGATTTGCCCATCTCGATCCCCTATATCTGGAAAGATCAGGGAATCAGAAACCGTCCAAGATGGGAAGCCTGAATCATATGAACGGCGACTTGCTCTAAGCTATGTCCCCGCGAAATGTGGTCCCTTGCACTCTATCGCGCTGAGAAGCTGGTGGCGGGCGTTCGGGGCTATGACCCAATCGAAGATGATCGCCGCGACATTGTTGCCGCCTCTATCTGTTTGACGTGTTCCGGTTGCAAAACCATGAATGATGCCACGACAGCGGCGGTCAATCCTGATGATCGTCCTTCGCCATCAATCGCATGATATAGCTCGCAAACAGCCAGCTCGCCGGCACACCAAGCAGTGCTCCGCCCAGCACAGATTGCACTGGTGTCAGGACGGGCAAGCCAAGCCAGGAACCGATCAGCGCAGCAAAGAACAGATTTACCGCCATTGCCCCCAGACCAAACGGATAGAGCATCAACGTCAGCCTTGGCCGGCTCATCTGCGACGAACCAGCCACTGCACGCAGATCAATGCGACCAGCAACAACACGGCTGCAACAAGATAAGACAGTTCCGCTTCTGCTGTCTGGGGCTGAGGGATCGGGCGCTGGAAGGTTTCGGCCAATGCGGCACTTGGCACAGTCAGTGCGGTGAGGAAAAGCGAGAGGCGCATATCAGGTCTCCTGTATCAGGGCGCGGTAGATGTCGGGAAGGGCACGGCCGAGGCGGGCGGGATCAGGCAGCAAGGTAAAACCTGCGCGCCCGAAGATGCGGGCAAACCAGTCTTGACCATCGGCATCGACAATGACGCCGTGCACGGTCTGTCCGGTGCGACGCGCCTCACGCACAGCCATGTGAGTGTCTTCGATGCCGTGGATACCTTCGTAATGATCCAGATCATTGGGTTTGCCATCGGTCAGCACCAAAAGCAGTTTGCGCGCGGCAGGTGCTTCGGCCAACTGGGTCGAGACATGGCGGACTGCCGCGCCAAGGCGGGTATAGTGACCGGGGCGCAACCCCCCTATGCGGGCGGTGACAGCGGGCGTCATCGCAGTGTTGAAGCCTTTGCAACGCGACAGAAACACCCGATCTCGCCGCAGCGACGAAAACCCCCAGATCGCCATCCGGTCACCCGCCGCGTCAATGCCGCCCGCAAGCGCTGCAAGCGCCTCGCGCATGGTGTCGATGATGCTGCGATTGCCCACCACAGATTCGGTCGAGCGCGAACAATCCATCAGGATTGCCACCGCCAAATCACGTTCGACACTGCGCAGGCTGCGGAAGATGCGATCGCTGCCCTGCCCGGTCGCCCGGATTGCAACCTGCGCCTCTATCAGCGCATCCAAATCAAGCTCGGGGCCTTCAATTTGGCGCGGGCGCAGGATACGGCGCGGATGCAGCGCCTCGAACTGGCGGCGCACGCGGGCCATCAGAAGACGGTCAGGCGTAAAGGGCGTGTCAGAGATGGGGGCCTCTGCCTCAAGCACAACACAATGGTCGGGCATATAGCTGGCGGCGCGGTGGTTCCATTCGGGGTAGGTGAAACGGGACGACAGGCGTTCGTGGTCGGCATCCTGCGGGGCAAGGTCAAGGTGCAGGCGCAGGCGGGTGGCGGCGCGTTTGTGATGCGGCGATAGCGTGATGTGGTCATGATCCTCGGCCGCTTTGCGCGCGCCTTCGGGATCATCGTCATCGGTTGCGCGGTTCAGCATCATGCTTTCGACCCAAGACAAGATCGACTCAAAGCGGTGGAAGATAAAGCTGTCGCTGCGGTTGGCGGCCTCATTGTCTTGCCGGTTGGCCTTCTTACGGGTCGGATTGGCCATACCGGGTGGGGCGCTGATCGCATCCTGATCCGGCGCGGCGGCGGTGCCGTTGGTGGCAGTGTCCAAACGTAGCCAGATCGGCAGCGGGGCGAGCGGGCAATAGCCGCGCGGTGTGACTGGCGCGGTTAGCGCAAGCGCTGTGCCAGTCAGCACGCTGCGCACAGCCTCAGCCATAGCGCGCTCTGCGGGCGATGGCATAGCAAACATTGCCGAGGGCATTTGCGACAGCAGATGCGCGCACAGGGCCGCATAAGCTGCGCGCAAGCCGGGACAGAACGCAAGCGCCCGCATCGTCGCCTGCTTCATCGCCAAAAGCCAAGCCAGATCGGCGGCAACCGGATCATCCGACACGTGCATGGGTTGCGCGCAAGCCGCAAGCGCCGCCAGCCAAAGATAAGCCGCACGGTTCAGATCCACCGACGGAAACGCTGCCATCACCGGCGGCAGACGCAGGGTGGTGCCATCGAAATGCGCGATATGCTCCAGCACGCGAGCATCGCCGAGTTGCGCGCCTATGCTGCGGCGATGCCGCGACGCTGTAGCTGGGCTGGCAGCGATTTCGACGCCAGCCGCACCGCCAAGGGCGCGGAACATCACGGCAATGCTGGGGCGCAGCGCTTCCAGTGCGACGGCGGCGGCACCATGGCCGACCACCGGCGTTAACCGTTGGGCCAGCCCGTGCCACAGATTGCCCACGGTTTCCTCGGGCTCGATCAAATCCAGCGGGTGCAAAGCCATGCCCTCAGCCGTAAACGCTGCTGATCAGGTCGCGCAGGGCCTGAATAACTTCGGGCTCATCCGTCAAAGGTTCGATCACTGCCGCCTGCAAAGCACGTTCCAGCGGCATCCCGTCTGCCATAAGGCTGGCCGCATAGATCAACAGACGGGTGGAGACGCCCTCTTCCAGATCCATGCCCGACAAGGCGCGGATATGGCCTGCCAGCCGCACCAACGGGGTGACTCGGATGGCGTCCAATCCGCTTTCGCGCGCCACGACGGCGGTTTCGGTGACGGGATCGGGAAAGCCGAAGCTGATTGAGAGAAACCGCTGCCGGGTCGAAGGTTTCAGCCGTTTCAGGATGTTCTGATAGCCGGGGTTATAGCTGGCCACCAGCATGAAGCCCGCAGGTGCTGCCAATTCCTCGCCAGTGCGGTCAATCATCAGGGTGCGGCGGTTGTCGGTCAGCGGGTGCAGGACCACTGTCACATCTTTGCGCGCCTCGATTACCTCATCCAGATAGCAGATCGCCCCCTCACGCACAGCACGGGTCAGCGGGCCATCGACCCATTCCGTCGCCCCGCCGCGCAGCAGATACCGTCCGATCAGATCGGCGGCGGACAGATCATCATGGCAGGCAACGGTGTAGAGCGGGCGGCCCAACCGGGCCGCCATATGTTCCACAAACCGGGTTTTTCCGCAGCCCGTCGGCCCCTTCAGCAGCAACGGCAGACCGCGCGCATGCGCCGCCTCGAACAGCGCACATTCCTGCCCGACGGGGCGGTAGAACGGAGCCGTGCGTTCCGGCGCGAGGGCATTCATACCGCATCCTCGGCCAACATGGCGTCGCTTGCGGGCGCTATCAGTTCCCGCCGTACCACGAGCTGGCTGTAGATGAACAACAACGCACCCAGAACAACCGCAATGCCGGCACCAAACCGCATCAGATAGAACAGGCCCAACTGATCCTGCACATCCATGTAAGCCTCGCCCACCACGCGCTGCATGTGGGTCTGGATCGTGCCAGCAAAGGTCAGCACAAAGGTCATGAAGGCCATTCCCCCGGTCATCAGCCAGAACGAGATCATGTTGAGCACCTGATTATAGGGGGCTCGCTGGCGCAGCTGCGGCATGGCGTAAGTGATGATCGCAAGGTTCATCGCCACATAAGCACCGTAGAAGGACAGATGGCCATGCGCTGCGGTGATTTGCGTGCCGTGGGTGTAAAAGTTCACGCCATGGAAGGTGTGCAGAAAGCCCCATACCCCCCCGCCGAAGAAAGCAACCGTCGCCGATCCCAACGCCCACAGCAGGGCTGCCTTGTTGGGGTGATTGCGGCGACCTTTCCAGACCATGATGAAGGCAAATGACATCATCCCAAAGAACGGCACCACCTCGAAGGCCGAAAAAATTGAGCCCGTCCACTGCCAGTAAGACGGCAAGCCAATCCAGTAGAAATGGTGGCCAGTGCCAAGGATGCCGGAAAACATTGCGGTGGCAACGATGACATACAGCCATTTTTCGATCACCTCGCGGTCCACCCCGGTCAGCTTCAGCATGAGGAAGGCGAGGATAGCCGCCATCACCAGCTCCCATGTGCCTTCGACCCACAGATGCACGATGAACCACCAATACATCTTGTCGAGGCTAAGGTTGTCGGGGTTGATGAACGAGAATATCCACAGCAGAGACAGCAGCCACAGCCCGGTCAGCAGCACGTTGGTGATGGCGGTCTTGCGCCCGGCCAGCACTGTCAGCGAGATGTTCACAAGGAAGATCACCGCCGCGACAAGGATGCCAAACTTGACCCATAACGGCTGTTCCAGAAACTCGCGCCCGCCGTGGATGCCCACCAGATAGCTGCCCACCGCGCCAAGCGTGCCGATCACCAGAATCGCCAGTTGCAGATAGGCCAGTTTGACCGACCAGATTTCCCGCTCGGATTCTTCAGGAACGAGATAGTAGGCGGCCCCAAAGAACCCCAGCAGCAGCCAGACGATCAGCGCGTTGGTGTGGATCATCCGGATGATGTTGAACGGCAGCACCGTAGACAGGGTGTTGGGTGAGACATAGATCCAGCCGGCCAGAAGGCCGCCCAACACCTGAATGCCAAACAGCCCCATTGCCACCAGAAAATAGGCCAAAGCCACCTTTTGCGATTGATACTTCATCGTTATTCCTCCTTAACCCGCATCCGTTGGCGGCCAGCCTTGCGTGTTGGTGTGATCTGCCCAGCGCAGGAATTCGGCCAGCCCGCGCATTTCTTCTTCGGTGATGGTGAAATGGGGCATCTGACGGCGCCCCTCGATGCCACTTGGCTGGGCGGCCATCCAGCCATCCAGCACTTCATACGCGGTCTGTGGATCTTCCAATACACCCCAGCGCGTCATCACGTTGCCAAGCTCGGGCGCGAAATAGGCACCTTCGCCGTGCAAGGTGTGGCAGTTGATGCAGCTGTTACGCTCCCAAACCTGTTTGCCCAGCACGACCGCCGGGGTCAGCGGCATGCCTGCGGTCGAGACGTTGACGACGTAACGATGCGAGTTGATGACCAGGCCGATGAACACCACGACAAAGAACAGTGATCCGCCGTAAAAGATGTTTCTCGCCCTGGATTTTGTAAGAATTTCTGACATGCGGCCTCCTGCGGGGTGGATATGGGTTTTCCTTTCCTAGCTGCCTTTGCCGCGCCTGACGTTGTTCTGGCACAACGACGCCGCGCAACGTGGCCGCCATCTTTGGCAGACCCACGCCGCTACCCCTGCAGGAGGTCGCATGACCGTTCCAGACATCAGCAACCCGGACCTGCCGCTGCAGATGCTGTTCGACAGGTGGCCCGCAACAGCAAGGGTTTTTCTAAGCCATGGGATGCTGTGTTTTGGGTGCCCAATCGCACCGTTTCACACCATTATTGATGCTTGTGTCGAGTATCAGTTAAATGAAGACAGCTTTCGCGCCGAGTTACTGGCCGCAGTATCGGCAAAGTTTGTATAGGTGGTTTGCAGGTCGGCAGGACGCTGGAGCGCCAGCGCAGGGAGCCGCGCGGCGGCCGCGATCATAACCATCCGATGCGGATTTTTAACCACGATGTGGCAACGTGTGCTTTCGATAAGCCCCTGTTTTTCCCAAGCACTCAACAATCGGCTGACCGTGTGCAAGGTTGTGCCTGTCATATCCGCAATGTTTTGCCGCGAAATGGGAAAGTCGATCTCCACCCCAGATGTAACTTTGCGACCGGTTTGCCCAATCATCCGCAGAATTGCACAAGCGATTCGTTGTTCTGCCGTCATTGTCTGCATTTCGACGATCCGGTTGCTCATCTCATCGGCACGCGCACTCAGGCAACGAAACATCTCGGCCGCAAATCCCTGATATTCGGTGGTGAACATCGGCCAAAGATCATTTGACCACGACAACGCGCGACAGGCGTTCGCGGCGATCGCAGACGCTTGATACGTGGCCTTGCGCCCGTTGGTTTCAAATCCAAACACCTGACCTGCCGGGATATGCAACACAATCGTCGTATCGCCAGCTTCGGTGATCCTTGCCATTCGAATATGGCCTGAAAGGATCATATGAAAACTGCGTGCGGGTTGGCCTTCATCAAATATAACCACCCCAGCTACCACGCTTTTGGTATGAGCAAGACCAAGAGCAGGGTGCAGTTGGTCGACGTCAAGGCGACAAAACGGCGGGGCCTGCGAGAACTGCGCTGCGTCTAGCAAATTCATTGGACCGTCCAAAGGTTGAGCCAGCGCAAAGACGCCTCCGCCCACTGTAGGGCACAATCATCGACAGCCGGATGATCCAGATCAAGGACTGGCACTTATTATGTCTTTGCCAAGTATCTTTCGCCGCTCGCCGGGGTGGCGCAAGGAAATCTATAAATCAAGGAACAAAAACAACATCATGGAAAATACCAAACGCCCGCCCTATTCCGGCCCTGCGTTGTTCAGCTATGGGTTCCGGCCATTCTTTCTGATGGCTGGGCTGTTTGCCGTGCTGGTCGTGCCGCTGTGGATGGCGGTCTGGTCGGGCTATGTCGCTTTGAGCGGCCCGTTTTCCCCGGTGGATTGGCATATTCACGAGATGCTGTTCGGCTATACTTCTGCTGTCATGGCGGGCTTCTTGTTCACCGCAATTCCGAACTGGACGGGCCGTTTGCCGACGCGCGGCTGGCCGCTGATGGTGCTTGCGGCCTTATGGACCTTGGGGCGCATTGCGGTTGCCGGAGGCATGGGGCTGGGTCCTGTTCAGGTGATGATACTGGATTGCGCCTTTATGGCGCTGATCGGTGCGATGGTGGTGGTCGAGATCGTGGCAGGGCGCAACTGGAGCAATCTGAAAGTGGTGGCACCTGTCGTGTTCTATCTGGCGGCCAATGTGACCTTCCATCTTGAAGTCATGGCGCAAGGTCAGGCTGCCATCGGGCGGCGACTTGGATTTGCCATGGTGGTCATGCTGATCTTGCTGATCGGCGGGCGGATCATCCCCAGTTTCACCCGCAACTGGTTGGTCAAGCGTGGACCGGGACCACTGCCTGCGCCGTTCGGGCGCTTCGACGCGGCAAGTCTTGGTTTCACACTGCTGGCACTGTTGCTGTGGGTCGCGCTGTCCGATGCCAAGCTTTCGGCAATCGGCTTGATGCTGGCCGGGTTGGTGCAACTGATCCGGCTTGGCCGGTGGCTGGGATGGCGCACCGTGGCATCGCCGCTGCTGCTGATGCTGCATCTGGCATTTGCTTTTCTGCCCTGTGGGCTTTTCACCCTTGGCTTGGCTGGGTTTGGCATGGTTCCCGCCGTTGTGGGTCTGCATCTGTTGGGCATTGGTGGAATCGGCGGTATGACACTTGCGGTGATGATGCGGGCGTCGTTGGGCCACACTGGACGCGCGCTTGAGGTTGGCCCGATGCTGGCAGCGGCCTTTGGCTGCGTTGCGCTGGCGGCTTTGGTGCGTGTTTTAGCCACCGATGAGACCGGGCTTTGGCTGGCGGCGGCACTTTGGGTGGCTGGATTTTCCGGGTTTCTGGCGCGTTATGCTCCAATCCTGGCAAGCGCCAACGCCGGGCGCAAACTCCCCAATTTGAAGGAGCATTGAGTTGAGCCAGATCAGCTTCAGCGACCAGATGATCGAGATTGATGCGACGCTTATCGCCAAGGGTCTGGGTATGCACCCGGACGCCTTACGTCAGGCGATGCGGGAAGGCCATGTCACCCGCACCGTGGAGAAAGGCGAAGCTGACGATGCGGGGCGTTTCCGCGTGACGTTCTATGCGCCGAACCGCCGTTTGCGGCTTTTGTTCAACTCTGAGGGCATCATCTTGCAAACGTCTTCCGCAGATTACAGTCGAAAACCGCGCCCTGCATCCTGACCGGATGTCAGCTTGTAACCCCGCTCAGCAACACCAGTTGATGCGGCGCGGTGACAGTGATCTTCTTGCGTTTGCTGGCGACAATGCCGTCTTTTTCCCAGGCGCTTAGCAGGCGGCTTACCGTGTGCAGCGTCGATCCTGTCATATCCGAGATGTTCTGGCGGGTGATCGGAAAGTCGATCTCTATACCAGCTTCGACCTTGCGCCCCATTTGGGTGATCAGCCGGAGCAACGCCGCTGCGATGCGCTGTTCGACCTGTTTGGTCGCCATCTCGACGATGACGCTGTGCATATCGGCCATACGCTCGCCCACGACTGCATAGGTTTCGGTGGCAAATCCCTGATAGTTTGCGATGAACTCGGGCCAAAGCCGGTTGGGCCACGCCAACACGACACATTCCCCCGCCGCCATTGCGGTGGCGGGATAGGACTTGTGGCCCAAAGCCGCCCCGATGCCAAACAACTGTCCGGGGGCTATGTGCAACAGAATAATCAGATCGCCCTGAGGCGTGGTGCGTTGCACGCGGATATGGCCATCCAGCAGCAGAAAAAACCGATCCACCGGCGTACCTTCGGAAAAGATCGCTTCGCCTGCTTCTACCCGAGCGGTCTGTGCGGCGTCCAAAATCTCGCGGATTTGAGGCCGCGTCAGGCTGCGGAACGGCGGCAGATTGGTCAGCAGACTTTCATCCAGTTTTTTCACGTCGCAGCCTTTGATGTTGTGGCAGCGCAAAGAGCCGCATGGATCAACGGCCTATAACACGGTCAGGCCCAATAAATCCCGAAAGGATACCGCATGTTTTCGAAACTGACCATCGCCACTGCTGCAGCGCTGCTGCTGGCGACCTCTGCCTTTGCTGAAACGTTCGAGGTCAAGATGCTGAACAAAGGTGCCGATGGCGCGATGGTGTTCGAACCTGCCTTCGTCAAAGCCGCCGTTGGCGACACCATCAATTTTATCTCACCCGACAAAGGCCACAATGTCGAGTCGATTGAAGGCATGTTGCCCGATGGGGTTGAGCCGTTCAAAAGCAAGATGAGCGAAGACTTCACGCTGACCCTATCCGCCGAAGGACTATATGGCGTCAAATGCACGCCGCACTATGCCATGGGCATGGTCGGGTTGATCCAAGTCGGTGCGCCCGTCAATCTCGATGCAGCGGCGGCGGTGGTCCAGAAGGGCAAGGCGAAGTCACGGTTTGAACCGCTGTTCGCACAAGTCGTGAAGTAGTAAGCGGCGAAGCAATACGGAAAGGGGCGGCTAGATCATCTAGCCGCCCCTTTCCGCTGGCAGTGGAACAATCAGAAAACAGTGCGCACCAGTCGGAACCCCAGATAATCCGGCGGAACACCGACCGCACACCCGCCTGAACGCGCGTCACGGACAAAGTCGATGACAAAGCCACGATGCTTGCCTTGCACGGCGCGCACACCGCAATAATCGGTCCGACTTTCGATCACGGCTCCATCGGCAGTGACCTTTCCGTTCTGAAAACAGCTGTTGGTCCATTCCCAGACATTGCCCGCAATATCGGCCACACCCGCGTCGTTCACCCCGAAGTAACCAAGCGGATGCAGCTCCAGATCGGCCTCGCCACGCCGTTCAACCTCACGCCGATAAGACGCGATCCAGCGCCGCGACGGGTCCGCTCCGTTTGCTTCGGCGGAAAAGCCGTCATCGAACGCCCTGTCGCCCGCCAGCCGCAGCCATTCTGCATCGGTCGGCAGCCGCCACTCTTGCCCCGTAAGGGCCGAGAACCACCGCGCATAGGCCGTGGCATCACCATAATTGACGTTTGTCTGCGGCATGTTCTGACGGTTGCCATCAGGTGCAACCCGACAGGCGTTGGCCGCGACGCAAAGCGCGTACTCGGCTTCGCTCACATGGTATTTCATCACTTCAATAGCCGCAGCGTCGAGGGTTTGAAGCGGAGCATCAACAACCCGCGTGCCTTGCCGGAACTCGCCAGCAGGGCGATATTTTTGGCGTCCAGCCTGCAACCGCACGGTCGCAGGCAAAGCCAGTACATCCGCTTGCTGTGGCCAGAACAGCCCCGCAGCACCGACGAGCCCCGCGATTAAAATGGCCGCTGCAGTTCCGCATGTGATGTAGCCCGCACGTTGTGCCATTTCCGCCCCCCATTCATGACAACGGCAGCCCCACACAAGGGCTGCCGTTCTGTGGTTGGCCGTTTGCATTATGGCAAGGCCGTGCGGCCATCGTGCGCCACGTCATATTCCACCGGCGCCACAACTTGCTGCATCAGATCATTGTTCCAGTCGCCGCCGACCACCACATGCGCCGTGGCACCAAGGTTGACCGCCTCGATCAGGTTATGGTTGACATAGGCGTAAACGCCGGGCTGTAAGAATTTGTACAGCGCAGCCCCAGCCGAGCCGCCTCGGATGAACCAGGTCTCCAGATCACGCTCGGGCGGGTTGTTGAACTTGCCGGTGTCCCAGACCAGATCGCCATGCCCGCCGATCAAATGCGGGCGGCTGTCACGATTGGCTTGGCTGTGAACGAACAGCACTGTCTCGCCCTGGTCGGCGGTCAAGGCGGTGTCGCCCGTCAGCGCGCCAACCTTGCCATTGAACACCACATGCGTCGGAATCAAACCGTTCATCACTGCCAGCGTGTCAGCATAGCTTTCGCCCGCATCGGTATAACGTTTATAGGCGCCATTCGCGTCCCGCGGGATATAGAAGTCGTTCTCACCGATGTAATACATGCGATCATAGCTGACGGGATGGCCAAGATGATCTTTCAGACCGTCCCGTGGCAGCACCATGATGCAGCCCGACATGCCAGACACCACATGCCAAGGGATCATCGGGCCACCGGGCGCACAGTGATAAACAAATACCCCCGGTCGTGTCGCCTTGAACCGCAGCACGGTTTTTTCGCCGGGGTTCACCAGTGTCAACGCGCCGCCGCCCAGCGCGCCTGTGGCGGCGTGAAAGTCGATATTGTGTTGCAGCATGTTTTCAGGCGGGTTGAACAGCGTCAGTTCAACATAATCCCCCTCATGCACCACCATCATTGGACCGGGCGTTGATCCGTTGTAGGTAAAGGCCTGCAGCCACGCATCTTCATCAATCTGCACCTCTTTCTCGATGATCTTCATCTCGAACTCAACGATCTGTGGCTCGCTCGTCGCGACTTGCTCATGCGCATGGACAAACGGCGGTGCTACCAGTTTGACCTTGCGCCGGGTCAGCGTGGACAGATCCACTGGTGCGGCGCCACCATTTGCCGCAACCTCTTGCGCACTGGCCGCTTTGATCACGAGAGGGGCTGCGGCAACGAATGCGGCCCCCATCAGGGCTGCGCGTCTGGTAAACATCATTCTCTCCTTGTTCGAACCTGCGATTTCCCAAGTAATGAACCTCGGCCCGGACAAGTTGGTTGTTCCCGCACAATAACCATGGGGAAACAAAGCTAAGTCATGCGGAGCAGCCACGCGTTTCCAGTCTGCCCGCCGCCATCCAAATCGCCACAAGTTACCGGATTCTGCGGCCTTCGACACGGTTGATGTAAATAATGAAAATTTATGACCCGTAGAACGTGTCTATCTTAAAACTAAGATCGCCAGCATGTGCTGTTTGGCGCGACGTACGAGCACGTGCCCATTGCGTGTAGCGCAATGCAAGGTGCAATTCCGTGGATCAAGACGCCTGACTGATCGCTTCTTTCGAAATGCGCGGTCGCCGGGCCGAGCAGGCAAATGACAGCTTCCCGCTCTTTGCGCATGCTACAGCGTCATTGTGCCTGGCCCCCTTTGCAACCGTCGTCTCATCGTCAAGCGCCGTGGCGCAGCATGGTAATCCCCCCATTTTCAACGGGGTGCCTTCATAGAACTTACGCAGCCATTTCAGTTTCTGGGCAGGTGTCATTCCGCCGATGCCCCATTGCCCGGCAATGGCATCATGCCATGCTCGCGGCGCAGCTGAGCCACCGTCACACCGCCTTCGGCCTGCCGCAGGATCGCAATGATCGTAACCGCCCCATTGATACCGCAGCTTACGCGGCTTGACTGTCCATTTCGGATGCCAGCAGCGCTCAATTCCACGGCAGTAATTCATCCAGCCTGTTGATCTTGTGGTCGTGGATGCGGTCGAGGACGTCAGCGCGATAGGCCAGTGGATTGAGGCCGTTCAGCTTTGCCGTTTCAATCACCACCATCGCCCGTGCCAGAGTTTCCGTGCCAGAGTCTCCGCGCCAGTATCGGCCCCGGCAAAGCGCCAATTTTTTCTTGCAATTCCAACCCAGCCGCAGGGCGCGTTCGGCGGGATTGTTGTCGATGGCCACACGCCCGTCGGCCAGCAACAGGCTGAAGGCTTGCTGCCGAGCGAGGCCATGGCGGAAAGCTTTGGCCAGATCGCTTTTGCGCGGAATGCGCAACAACCGCTGTTCGGACCAGACAAAGAACGCCGTCACATAGGGCAGGCTGTCACATTGGGCAGGCTGTCACATTGGGTAGGCTGAGCTTTTGACGTACCGCATGGCGGACATCAGCGGGCTGGCGTTGATGTCGCGCGCGATATCATAGAACTTGCCAATCCGGTCGAGTGCCTTGCGGGCGATCTCGGATTTGGTCGGGGTCCAGAAGTCATGGAAGTCACGGCGCAAGGGGGCCCAACATGCGGCTTCGCCAAACGCGCTGTGCCATCAGGTTCAGGCGCGTAGAGTTTGCCATACCATTATGACGACCACGATCAGCTGCGCCGACACCTTGATTTGTTATAGATACCTACAACCACGCCCGGCGACTCAAGACCCTCACGCCAGCACAGTTCATCTGCAAGCAATGGCAGGCAAGGACGGGACTTTTCTGTGAAAAGCCGTGCTGCTTGACCTTGGCACCATACCCCCGGATATGGCATACTTTAAGGCCTGTCTTGCGCACCAAAGTCTTGCAGAAAACCCCGCGCCTTAATTGGTTGCGGGGTTTCTTGTTTTTCGGCTTTGGTGTGGGTGGGATTTGCGGATTTGTGGAGGTGGACATGCTGCGTTGGGGAATTGCCGGGACCGGGTTTATTTCGGACACGATGGCGCGGGCGATTGCCAGCAGTGCAGGGTCGCAGATGGTTGCCGTGAGCGGGCAGGATGCGGGACGGCTGACCGGGTTTGCGGATCGGTTTGGGATTGCGGGGCGGTATCAAAGTTATGAGGCTATGCTGCGTGATCCTGGCGTGGATGCCGTTTACATTGGGTTGCCCAGCCATTTGCACGGTCAGGCGGTGAGTGCCGCGGCGGCGCAGGGCAAGATGATCGTGTCGGAGAAGCCTTTGACGACGACGATGGCCGAGGCGGCAGCTTTGGCAGAGGCGGTGCGGGGGTGGGATGTGTTTTTCGTCGAAGGGCTGATGTATCTGCAGCATCCGCTGATTGCGGCGATGGCGGAGGTGATCGCTTGCG
Organism: Cypionkella sp. TWP1-2-1b2; assembly: GCF_049896245.1. NCBI lineage: Bacteria > Pseudomonadati > Pseudomonadota > Alphaproteobacteria > Rhodobacterales > Paracoccaceae > Cypionkella > Cypionkella sp. TWP1-2-1b2. The sequence goes on from NZ_JAFCTX010000004.1 coordinate 13,345, forward strand.
GTCGGCTTGGGGCTATACGCTCGGTGCGCGGGAGTTATGCGGCGGATATTTGGCGGGTGGTGAACCCGAAGGGGCGCGGCACGATTTATAATCTGGGCTGCTATCCGGTGAGTTTGTTGCAGTATGTGATGCAGGTGGCTTATGGGGCTAAGGCGTTTGGGCAGCGTCAGACCAGTGGTTTTGGCAATATCGGCGCGGATGGCATGATCTGCGATGCGGCGATGGCGGTACGGTTTGACAATGGGGTGCTGGCGTCAATGCAGGCCAGTGACAGCTATGGCATGGCGTTTGAATTTGCGGTCAGTGGCGAGAAGGCGGTTTTGCGCTGTAAGACCAATCCTTGGTTGCCGGGGGTGGGAGAGAATATCCTGTTGGTGCAGCCGCATGAGGGTGCTGCTGAGGAGATTGTGGTCAGCACTGGGCTGGACGCGTTTCAGCATCAGGTGGCTTGTGTCGAGAACGCGCAGCGGCTGGGGTTGAAGCAGGCAAGCCGCCCTGCCCCACAGCTTTCGGATTCGCTGGAGGTCATGGCGATGCTGACCGCTTGGGAGGCGGATTGTTTGGTCTAGGTGGGGACAAAGCTTTACAACCGGTTGCGTTTGATTTGATGCAGGGGTCTTTGATCGCCGAATAAACCTTCCCAGCGGGGAAACGCTTGTGGTTTACCTTCGTTTTGCGCTGCTTTCTTACAACATCTTGTGGTTTTGTTTCGCGCTGTAGGTTGAAAAAGCGTTAACGATTGAGACGATCACTGGTGCGGCTTCTGATTGCATTGCGCCTGATCAAACCCAATTTCGTTATACCACCGCGATTTCAACCGCCAAGCGGGCCACCTGTTCGCGGATGTCGGGGATGGCGGTGATCTCCCAGAATGCCGCGCGCGAGGCGGGGCCAATGACATGGATGCGCGCGCTGACCCCGCCGTCGTGCGCTATCAGGCGGCAGTGCGCGTCCACCTCTAGCCCGATCCGCAACGGGTCGATGCGGGCGGCTTTTTGCGCCAGCAGGCTGGCCACCAAAGGCGTTGCGTTCAGTTCGGGATCGCGGCGGATGCCCCGGCAATCAATGATGCGGGACGCGGTGATCGCATCGCTGTGCTTGCTGCCATAGGGCCGGATATAGGCGAAGAATCCGCCTTCGGGGCGGACCACGGCGTCTTGGAAGGCGGCTTTGCGGATGGTGAGTTGGCCATCCAGTATCGCCTGATGCAAGGCGGCCTGTGACTGCGGCGGGATGCGGTGGCGGTGGACATCCCACCATGTCGCGGCATGGCGCAGAAAGCGGGCGCGCTCGGGCACCGGCAAGCCGCGCCACAGGGTTGTGACATGCGGGCGGATGCCATCGACGGCATCGCGCCATGTGCCGCCCTGCGCCACAGCGGCGCGGGCCAGACCACGCGCCCATGCCAGCAGGGTAGAGGCCGTGGCCCCGCGCGGCAGGTGTTTGCCATCTAGCTGCATCGGCTTGGTGGCGGTGTGATCGCGCGGCAACAGGCCCCGGCGCGACAGTGACAGGATCGGCCCGGTGTGGCCCGAGCGCAGGATGGTCAGCACCTGATCCACCATCGACAGGCCAGAGCCGATGATGATGATGCGCGATTGCGGCGGCGGCGGTTCTTGTGGCGCCCATGCGTCGGTCAGCGGCCATTCGCGGGCTTGGTCGGGGATGACATGACCGGTTGCCAACACGGCGCGGTCGGCTTGCAGGGTTTTGCCATCGGCAAGGTGCAGGGTGACGCCAGAGTCGGTTTCGGTCAGGTCGGTCACGTCTTGATAGATTCGGGTCAGGCGGGGGTCGGCGTCCCATTCGGCCAGAAGTGCGCCGAGATAGCGGCCATAGGTGGCGCGGCTGACGAAACCCTGATCATTCACCGTGGTGTCTTGGTGGCGTTGCAGCCATGCGTGGAAATGCTGTGGATCTTCTGGGAAGCCGCTCATGTTATGGACGCGAGTGTTCAGCAGATGCTCGGGGTCGATGGTGCTGTAGGCGACGCCGGCACCCATCGCACCCGAGCGTTCGATCAGCGTGACATGGGCGGTATTTGCTTGGCGCAGCAGATGCACCGCCATCAGCACGCCACTGGCACCGCCGCCGATAACAGCGACCTGCGCGCCTTTCGGCGGGCCGGAGGAGAGGTTCGCTGGAGCGCGGGCGGCTGGTGTCGGGGGGATGAACAGATCGTTCATAGCAGGCCTATGGTGATCAGGCTGAGGATGGTGATCATCAGCAAAACGGAGGCGGCCCAGAGATGGCTGGGCGCGGGTGCTGTGGGTGCGTCGATGCCTTGGCTGGCAAGGTAAGCCTCAAGACCGGGATCATAACCGTAATAGAACATCGGATGTCTCCTATCGTTGGGGGGAAGGGGCGCGGGCGACGTGGTGGGCGGGCAGGTGCGGCAGAGGGCTGGATTGCAGCAACAGATCGTCGCGCAGTTGCTTGCCTGCGGGCCATGGGCCGAAGCCCGAGGCGACGTTGATATGGCCCGCAAAGCCGAGGTCGATGAGATCTGCACGCCATGCTTTGGCAAGCTGGCGGGCGCGTTGGATGGGCATCCATGGGTCATTGCGGCTGGCAACGACGGCGGTGGGGATGTACAGGGGGGCTTCATGCAGGGGCGCAAAGCTTTGGATGCGCGGCTGGCCTTGGGCTTCAGCAGGGGCGACCATCAAAGCCGCGCGGACGTTCAGTTGCGGCCAAGCGGTGAGCACGCGGGTGATCAGCACAGCGCCCAAGCTGTGACCAACCAGCACCGCGCCGGGGTGGCGCAGGATGGTGCCTGCCAGTTCAGCTTCCCACCGTGTCGGATCGGGGCGGGCGGGGTCTGACAGCTCTACCATCAGCGCATGGCTGTCGGTTGCAGCCCACCAGTGTTGCCAATGTGGTGCTGCGGAACCATCCAGACCGGGAACCAGAAGCGTTTTGACCATAGCAGCCTCGCCTTATTGCTTCTGATTACTCTATCAAATTAATCGTGATTTATTCTTCCAAAGTTCGCGGCGGTGGGGGAAAATTTCTTCTGCGCAGAAGGGCGGTCGCGGCAGGGCTGCGTTTGGGGTGATTCTATGGATTGCGGGTTAATTGTCAGTCGAGACCAAAGATGCTGCTGACCGGATCCCCGGCAGCAAGGCGGCGGCTCCAGTCGGCTTCCAGCCGCAGTTTGTCCTCAGCGGCGTCGATCAGTTCGGCGAGGCGGTTGATTGGAAGCGTCACAAGGCCATCATCGTCGCCAAGGATCAGATCGCCGGGCTGCACCACGCAACCGCCAAAGCTGACGGCGACATTGACCGCACCATGGGCGGCTGAGGTCGGGCCGCGTGGGGTGATGTGGCGGGAGTAGACAGAGAAGTTATCAAAGCTGGCGAGGCTGGCGGTGTCGCGGATCGCCCCATCGCAGATAATGCCAGCGGCACCTTGGGCGTGGAGTTGGCCGCCCAGAACGTCGCCGATCATCGCGTTGGCGGCATGGCCAGCAGCGGCAATCACCAAGACCTGACCGGGGCCGGTCTGGCCGATGGCGTGCAGCACCGCGCCGAAATCCGGGGCGATGCAGTGGACGGTGACGGCGCGCGCGCAGAGGTGGGGCTGTTGGCCAGCGGGGCGGAGGGGGCGAATGGCTGGGCTGATTTGCTGCGCGGGGGCCAGATCAACCGCGACGGCGACGGGGATGCGTTGCCAGCGGGCCAGCAGCTCGGCGGGCACGGGGGCGAGCATTGGGGAGGCTTGTGTGACGGTCATGGGGAGTCCTTTGTCGAAGGGGGCCAGCCGCCCAAGGGACGGCTGGCCAGAGGAGTTACTTCCGCACGCGCATGCCCAGCTTTTCGTCAAAAGCCAAAGGCTTGTCGGATTTCGGCAGCGGGGCTTCGGCCACCTCGCCGACCGAGACGCCATATTGCCAATCCGGTGGGCAGATCGCGATAAAGCGGGCATAGCCGCCCAGACCGCCGCCGAATTTCGGGAAACCGATGGCAACCAGCGCGCCGACGGGCGGGACTTTATCAAGGTTCGCCACGCCCTCGGCCTGCGCGAAGCCGTTGTGCATCAGCCAGTATTCACCTTCCAGCGTCGGGGTGGAATCGGTGTCGAGCGGTTCGTGGCCGTGAAATAGGATGTGGCGTTCCAGATGCAGGAATTTCAGCGCATCAAGGCTGACACCGGGGAACGGCGTGCGCTTGGCAAGGTCAGGGTTCGGCCAGTCTTTTGACCAGCCGGAACGGACAAAGACCACCGAGCCTTCGGGGATTTGGCCATATTCGGCCTCAAACGCAGTGATGTCCGAGACTTGCAGCGCATAGCCGTAGTCTTTCTGCACCTGAGGTTCGATGTTGATCACCACCAGTGGGCGGATGGTGTAGGTGGCGGGCAATTCGTCAATCGCGGGATATTCCGGGGCCCAATGCGCGGGCGGATCAAGCTGGGTGCCGAGTTGGTCGGTTTGCAGGACGTAGTTTGTCGCCTCAAAGCCATGGGTTGCATAGGTGAACACATCGCCCTTTTTGGCATAGCCCTCGATATCGGCCCCGGCTTTGGCGGGCGAGAAAGTGGAATTGCCAAAGCCGATCCAGACCGGAATATCCGGGGTGATCGTGTGGGTCAGATCGACGTATTTCGCTGCTTTGAAAGTGTCGTTGTAGACTTTCCACAGGCCGGGGTCTTCGGCTTGGGCGGGGGTGGAAAGTGCTAGCGCCAAAAACGGGGCGAGGGGGAGAAACGTCTTCAGGTGCATGGCAGTGCCTTTCTTGTTTCAGGTTTGGTCAGGCGGCTTGGGCAAGGCAGGCGCGGGTGGCGGCGGCCAATCTGCGGATGCCTTCGGTTAGTTTCTGTGGGTCGTTGAAGGTGAAATTGATGCGGATGGCGCAATGGTTTTCGCCCGTGGGGTCGAACACGCTGGAGGGGGTGATGCAGACGCCGTGGGCCAGGGCCGCGCGGAGAAGGTGGTCGGTGTTCAGGGCGGGATTGCGGGCGGTGGCCCAGACGAACATGCCGCCAGAGGGGGTTTGCCAATCGAACAGGCCTTTCAGATCGGAGTGCATTGCGGCGCAAAGCGCATCGCGGCGGTCGCGGTAAAGGCTCAGGATGTTGGGCAGGATGCTGTCGGTCAGGCCCGTGTCGAAGGCGTCGAGCGTGATGCGCTGGCCAAGGCCCGAGGTGGACATATCCGAGCCTTGTTTGGCCATTACGAGGGCTTGGATCATCTCAGGTGCGGCGATCACCCAACCGACGCGCAGGCCGGGGGCCAGTTCTTTCGACAGGGTGCCGAGGTATATGACGGGGCCGTTGTAGGGTATGCCCGTGGCGGCGAGACTCAGCATACGCGGAAGCGGCGGGCTGTCGTAATAGAGCGTGCCGTAGGGGTCATCCTCGACCAGCCAAGTGCCGGTGGATTGCGCGGCGGCGACGAGGGCGCGGCGGTCGTCCAGCGGCACCAAGCGCCCGGTGGGGTTGGAGAAATTCGGTACGGTATAGGCGAATTGTGCGCCTTGCAGCGCGATGGCGGGGGTGAAATCGTTCGATTCCATCTGCATCGGGCGATAGCTGGGGCGGCGGGGGCGCCATGCATCGAGCGCGCCCAGATAGGCCGGGGTTTGGGCGGCGATCAGGCTGCCTTCCTCCAGCAGCACCTTGCCGATCAGATCAAGCCCCTGCATCCCACCCGAGGTGATCAGCACGTTTTGCCGGGATAGATGCAGGCCGGGGGCGTTGAAGCGGGCAGCGATCAGGTCGCGCAGGGCGGGCAGGCCCTCGATCGGGGCATAGGCGAGCGCGTCGGTGGGGTGGTCGGTGATGGCCTTTGCGGCGAGGTCGGACAGGGCGGTGATCGGCCAAGTGGACGGATCGGGCAGGCCGCCCGCCATATTGATCAGGCCGGGGATTTGGCCTGCGGAAAGGAAGATTTGCGTCACATCATTGGTGTCGCTCAGCCATCTGGCGAAGGCGGGGCGTGTGGGGATGGGCTGGGACATGGTGCGGAACTCGTTGTTTGGCGGAAAGATTAGGGCAAGATTTGCGGTGAAACTCTGCAAAGACTTGCGTTATTAGCAGATTTGTTGAAGTTATTCTCTACAGAGTGGCTATCCGTGAGAGACTATCGCTATGCTTGATCTCGACTCGATGGATCACCGGAATTTGGATGTGCTGCGGCGGGATGGCCGGATTTCGATGCTGGATCTGGCGGATCGGGTGGGGTTGTCGCCGACACCCTGCGCGCGGCGGGTGAAGCGAATGGAGGAGGCCGGGGTGATCACCGGCTATGCCGCGCAGATCGACCGTCGGGCTTTGGGGCAGCATGTGTGCGTGTTGGTGTCGGTACGGTTGTCGCGGCACGGGCCGGAGGGGACACGGGAATTTCTGTCGGCGGTGGCAAAGCACCCCGAGATCACCGAATGTCTGCTGGTGACGGGCAATCTGGATTACATGCTGCGGATTTGGGTGCGCGATATTGAGGCTTTGGGGATTTTCATCCGCGATGTGCTGCAATCCATCCCCGCCGTGGCGGAAACCACGACGATGGTTATTTTGAAGCAGGACGGCGCTGCGGGTTAGTGGCCAGCGGGGCGCGCGCCCGGCGTCAGCCCTGCGATGCGTTCAACCATGCTGGCGGCGTCGATGCCGAAATGACGGTAAAGATCGCCAATCGTGCCGGTCTGGCCGAAATGCTCGACCCCCAGCGGGATGGTGCGATGGCCACGCACACCGCCGAGCCATGCGAGTGTGGCCGGGTGGCCGTCGATCACCGTCAGCAAGGTGCAATGCGCGGGCACCGTGCCGAGCAGCTGTTCGATGTGGGAAATCGCGGCAGGATTGCCACGGGCGCGGGCGCGTTGGGCGGCAGTCCAGCCTGCGTTGAGACGATCTGCAGAGGTGACCGCCAGCACACCGATATCGCGGCGGGTTTCGGCGATCAGGCCAGCGGCTTTGATCGCTTCGGGGGCGATGACGCCTTGATACGCGATCACCACGTCGCAGTTTGGCCCCGGCGGGCGCAGCCAGTAGCCGCCGTCGATGGCACCTTGGCGGAAAGACTGGTCGGCGCGTTGGCCGGGTTGCTCGATGGGGTTGGTGGACAGCCGCAGATAGACCGCACCGCCGGTTTCATCGCGCAGCCATGTGCGCTCATCGGGATCGCCCGCGCCATCGCGTTGCAGGTAGTCGAAGGCCCAAGCCATGATGACGGCCAGTTCATCGACGAAGGCGGGCTCGAAGGCGGCGAGGCCGTCTTGCGCCATGCCGATCAGCGGGGCGGCGATGGATTGATGCGCGCCGCCTTCGGGGGCCAGCGTCACGCCGGAGGGGGTGCCGACAATGATAAAGCGGGCGTCTTGGTAGCAGGCATAGTTCAGCGCATCGAGGCCGCGCGCGATGAAGGGATCATAGACGGTGCCGATGGGGATCAGGCGTTTGCCGAACAAAGCGTGTGACAGGCCCGCGGCACCCAGCAGCAGAAACAGGTTCATCTCGGCAATGCCCAACTCAATATGCTGGCCTCCGGGGGTGAACTCCCATTTCGCGGTGGAGGGGATTTTCTGATCCTGAAAGGTGTCGGCCTGTGCGGTGCGGGCGAACAGCTTGCGGCGGTTGACCCATGGGCCAAGGTTGGTGGTGCCGGTCACATCGGGCGAGGTGGTGACGATGCGGGCGGCGAGATCGGAGTCGCCCTTCGCCAGATCGTCGAGTATTTTGCCGAAGCCCATCTGGGTCGAGATATCGCGATCTGATCCGGCGGTGATGTGCGGCACGGGCAGGATGGCGTCGGTGAATTGGCGCGGGCCTTTGGCGAAGAACGGGACGTTTGACAGAAAGTCTTGCAGCGCTTTGGGGTCGGTGACGGTGGCGAGGGGCTCCCATTCCTGCCCCGCTGGCACGGCCATATGCGTCTGCCATTCGGCCATCTGCGCTTTGGTCATCAGGCCGCCGTGGTTGTCTTTATGGCCGGCAATCGGGGTGCCCCAGCCTTTGATCGTATAGGCCAGAAAGCAGGTCGGGCGGTCGTGATCTGTCGCGGCGAAGGTTTCGGCCATGGTTTGCACGCAGTTGCCGCCGAGGTTTTCCATCAATTCGGCAAGTTCGGCATCGCTGCGGCGGGCGATCAGGGCGCTGACCTCGCCCTGATCGCCAAGGTCGTCGAGCAGATGCTGCCGCCAGATGGCACCGCCCTGATAGGTGAGGGCGGCATAAAGCTGATTCGGGCAGGCGTCGATCCAGTCGCGTAGCGCTTCGCCACCCGGCTCGGAGAAGGCCGCGCGTTGCGGGGCACCGTATTTGATGCGGACCACTTCCCAACCGAAGGCTTGGAACACCGACTCAACGCGTTGGAACAACCCTTCGCGGACGATGCCATCCAGCGACTGACGATTATAGTCGATGATCCACCAAGTGTTGCGCAGTTCGTGTTTCCAGCCTTCTTGCAGACACTCGTAGATGTTGCCCTCGTCCAGTTCAGCATCGCCGACCAGCGCTACCATGCGGCCCAAGGGCAGGCCTTGCCCCCAAGTCTTCGCCGCGATGTAGTCTTGAACGATGGAGGCAAATGAGGTGATGGCCACGCCCAAGCCCACCGAACCCGTGGAAAAATCCACATCATCGCCGTCCTTGGTGCGGCTGGGATAGCTTTGCACGCCGTGGAAGCCGCGAAAGTTCTGCATCTTCTCAACCAAAAGATTGCCCATCAGATAGTGCATGGCGTGAAAGATCGGCGAGGCGTGGGGTTTGACCGCCACCCGATCTTCAGGCCGCAAAGCCGAGAAATACAGCGCGGTCATGATCGACACCATCGAGGCGCTTGAGGCTTGATGGCCACCGATTTTGATCGCATCCAGCTTTGGGCGGATGTGATTGGCGTGGTGGATCATCCAATGCGACAGCCATAACAGGCGCTGCTCGATGATCTTCAGATGGGGCATTGCGGCGATTTCCTGCGGTGGCTGTGATGTTGGCTGTGGTATATCGCCAATCAGCAGGTGAATCTCGGCTTTATCAGGCAGACTTGGCCTGATAATTGGTGGAAAGCTGCGCATAATTTGGAAGATGTGATGATGTCCCCCACTCTGGATCGCTTTGACACTGAAATTCTGCGGCTGTTGCAGAAGCAAGGCCGCCTGACGATCCATGATCTTAGCGCGGAAATCGGGCTGAGCCCCTCGCCCGTCGCCCGGCGTTTGCGGTTGTTGGAGCAGGCGGGTATCATCACCGGCTATGCGGCGCTGATCGACGAGGCGGCGCTGGGCTATGGCGTTTCGGTGTTTGTCTCGGTGCAGTTGGACAAGCAGGTTGATGAGGCATTGGCGACGTTTGAAGCGGCGGTTGCGGGCTTTCCCGAGGTGGTGGATTGCTGGCTGATGACTGGCAATCGCGACTATCTGTTGCGGGTGGCGACCACGGGTCTGCCGGAGTTTGAGCGGTTTCTGGTGGGGCGGATGACCAAGGTGCGGGGAGTGGCGTCGATTGAGTCGTCGATTCCGCTGCGGCGGGTGAAGGCGGGGTTGGCGCGGGTGCCTTAGGCGGAGCTCAGGCGACTCGGGGCCCTCTGGGCGGCGACCGCGCTGAACGACAAAACTTTCGGCAAGGCGTGGTTGGGCAGCATGGCGTTGCTGTCGGGGCTGAAAAATAGCACGACTTATTCATCATGTTTTATCCTTGAAGGGTCTGGCCTTGGGCATCGGCGGCTGACTGGGCGCGTCGCCCTCACAAGGACCGGATCATGTCGATTACTGCTTTCATATTGCCTCGACGCGCTGCTGTCTGCGATTAACGCGCTTGTGCTGCCACTGACGGCGCAGGCTGACAGCGTGCCTGTACAGGGCGGCACGTTGATTTATCTGGATCAAAAGGCCCGTACCGCGCTCTATCCACCAGCGGGCGGGTTTTATCCCAACGGCGGGGTGATGAACCAGATCACCGACAAGCTGACGTGGCAAAATCCGGCGACTTTGGAGATTGAGCCGTGGGTCGCCGAGTCGTCGCAGATCAACGCCGATTTCACTGAATTCACATTCAAGCTGCGCCCCGGTCTGACCTTCTCCGACGGCACGCCTTTGGATGCGGCGGCGGTGGCTGCGAATTTTGACAGCTATGGTGTGGGGAAACCGGAGCAGAATTTCCGGCCCTCGGAGGTGCTGAACAATTACGCAAAGTCGGAAGTGATCGACCCGCTGACCGTGAAATTCACCGTCAAGAAGCCGTCACCGCGGTTCTTGCAAGGCACATCTCGTGTTGATCCGGTTTCTCAACCCGGAAATGGGCATGACGCCGGAAGACATTGCGCGAATCCAGGTATTCTATAGCTCGGATACTCCGATCCTTGTGCAGCATTTTCAGTCACTGCTGGCGGTGCTTTCGGGCGATTTCGGCTATTCGGTGCAGTCGGGCGTGCCTGTGGCGCAAGAGATTGCCACCAACCTGCCGCCGACTTTGGTGCTGGCGCGTTTGGGCCTTCTGACCGCGCTGGCGCTGGCATTTCTGCTGGCTTGGGGTGCGGTTTAGCGGCCGTGGCCTGCGCAGCGGCACTGGATCGGATCAGCGCAGGCGCTGATGGTGTCGGTTCCGGTGTTCTGGGTGGGGATCACGCTTATTCAACGGGTGTCGTTCAAGCTGGGTTGGGTTTCGGTGATCGCCCCCGGTCGGTGGGAAAAGCTGGTGCTGCCGGTGCCGACGCTGGCGCTGCCGATTGCCGCCGCGATCGCGCAAATTCTGATCCGCACTATCGAGGATGTATCGACGCGCGCTTTTGTCCCCGCAGGCCGCGCTAAGGGGCTGTCGCGTGGGGCCGTGCTATGGTGCCATATGCTGCGCAACGCGGCTTTGCCGACGCTGGCGATTGCGGGCGTGCTGCTGGGTGAGTTGATTGCAGGGGCGGCAGTGACGCAAACCGTGTTCGGCCTGAATGGCTTTGGGCGGTTGGCGCAGAGGTCTGTGCGCACGCGCGATATCGCGGTGTTGCAGGCGATTGTGCTGATTTCGGCCACAGGTTTCGTTGCGATCTCGGTCATTGTCGATCTTGTGTCATGGGCCGATTGACCCTCGCCTGCGCAGCCTACGAAGCCTTGCAGCATGACCCTTCAGGATACGGTTTTGCCCCGAGCCCCCCGCAGCCTGCCGCGATTGAACCTGCCGATCCGCCCCGGATTGGCCTTGGCCTTGCTGGTACTGGCACTGGTGACGCTGTGGGCTTTGCTGCCCGGCGCATTCACCAACTTCAATCCGGTTTCCGGTCTGCCCGCCGACAATCTGCAAGCACCGGGGGGCTGCGCATTGGTTGACGACCCTTCGCGATGCGACGCTGAACGGCATCCGCGGTCGCATGGCCAGCCCAAACCCGCAAGATCCCGGTGCCTCATTGAGCCCTGTCCACATGATCGGCGGGCAGGTGGCAGAGATGCTGGCGGCGCATGGCGTCCCGCGTATTCTGCGGCGGGATCGGGTGATAGATTTGCTGAACCGCGTCAGGTTGAGTGAACCGGAGCGGCGGTTTAATCAGTACACACACGAACTCTCGGGCGGCATGAAGCAGCGCGTACTGATCGCGATTGCCATCGCCTTGGAACCTGCGCCGATCATCGCGGATGAGCCGGCCCGTGCGCTGGACATGACGGTGCAGCGGCGCATCCTTGATTCGATCGACGATTTGCGGCGTAACACGGCGACGGCGGTGCTGTTGGTCACGCATGATCTGGCGGTGGCGGCGGATCGGGCGAACCGGATTGCGGTGCTGAAATTGGGGAGGGCGCAGGAACAGGGCGCGGTTGGCGTAGTGTTGAACGCTCCGACAAGCGCCTATGCGCGGCAGTTGCTGGCCGATGCGCCCGCGTTTGCGACCGCGCGGATGATGCCTGTGCCACTGGGTGGCAATGTCCTCGGACGTTTCACCGCGTATTCTGGCCACACGCTCGGTGTTCGTGCCCGACAGCCGGGCCGAAGCGCGGGCTTTGGCCGGGATCGGTTTGCGTAAGGTTAGCCAGCATTTCCAATTGGTTGGCCACATCTTGCCCGGCGATACGACGGACAATCTGATCTTGGCGATGGACTGCCATGTCGGCACGCCTGACGAGGTGGCAGATTCTTTGGCCGCCAACCGGGTGCTGGACCATGCCACCGAGATCGCCGTTCAGGTCCATTCGGTCGATCCGCCGCATGACTTTATCCTGCGCTTGATTGAACTGTTTGCCACCCAGGTCGCACCGACTTTGGGCTGGATCGACCCGCCCTATCCGGTGCGGCTGCGGGATGCTGTTTAGGGTTTGAAGGAAGGAAACCCCATGACCGCCTTGATTGATCGCTTTGTCGGCATGGACCCCGGATCGCCGATGGGCATCAGCTTTGCTGCGCGCATGCAGGCGGACCTTAGCCATCAACTGCTGCTGCATCCGGTTGATGCGGGGGCGGTTTCGCTGTTGGAACGCCATGCCGTCGCGGCCTTTGTCGTCTGAGGCTACCATGACCGATGCTGTGATCACCCAGCACGACAATCTTGAACCCGTCACTTTAGCGCCGATGAACTGGGCTGGCTGCCGTGGTTGCAGCCGTTGGCCGAGGCCGATCTGACCCAGCAGCATTGGGCCGGGCTGGTCGATAAATTCCGCGCGAAATCCGAGTATTTCATGCTGCTGGCGCATCGCCCTGAAATGTTGGGCGCGCACCCGCACAGATAAGGATATTCTCTTCAACACCAAGGGCGGGCTGCCTCGGGCAAAACGCAAGTTGGCGGCGGTGTCGCGGCTGAATGGCTGCATCTTTTGCGCCTCGGTTCATGCGCGCTTTGCGATTCACCATCTGAAACGCGCCGATGAGGTGACTGTGTTGCTGGAGGAGGGTCGCTTCTCGCCGCTGTGCGGACGCAATGGCGCGGTGGTCGCGGCGGCAGCAGCGCTGTCGCAGACGCCGCCCGGCTTTAGTGCCGCCAAGGCGACGAGCCTGTTGGACATCGGATTTGATCTGCAAGAGCCGCTCGATCTGGTGGTGTCGGTCGCGTTCTTCAACTGGGCCAACCGCCTGACGCTGGCGATTGGCGAGCCGACGCCTGCGGCTGGCCAAGCTTGATTTGCACGCAATTGGCCGGGTCATGCCCGCCGATTGTGCTGTGCAAAAGCTGATTCTTTCCGAAAATTTCCCAAGCCATCCGCAGCCCTACGGTTAGACCTTGCCGCATCGCGGCGAAATTTGCAGTCAAATCGGCAAAAAAGTATCAGCCGAAGCGTGCTGCCGTAGTAGTCTGCCCTGATCAGCCCTGCTAGCTTTGTCAGACGCCACGGAGAAACCAACCGGGCAAGGCGACGCAATCACCGGGCCCAGAGTCTGGATTTGCGTAGGGAGGAGACGCGGATGAAACCGGATCTAGAGGTCGTCCAAATCGGGCGGTCGGAATCTTTCAAGGCTTGGGCGCATGGCTATCCGTATCACACGGTGCGCTGGCATTTTCACCCGGAATACGAAATTCATCATGTGGTGGCGACGCAGGGCCACTATTTTGTCGGCGATTTCATTGGCAATTTTGAGCCGGGCAATCTGGTGCTGACCGGGCCTAATCTGCCGCACAATTGGGTCAGCCATCTGGCGACGGGCGAAAGCGTGCCGCTGCGGGGCCGGGTGTTGCAGTTTACCGAAGATTTTATCGGCGATGCGATGGCACTGCTGCCGGAACTGGCCGCCTGTGAAGCACTGCTGCAAACCAGCCGTCGGGGCGCGCTGTTCAGCCCAGCCACCGCCGAAGCCGCAGCGCCGATGCTGGCGGAACTTGTCAGCGCGCAGGGTATTCGGCGGATAGAGGTGTTCATCGGCCTGTTGGGTCTGTTGCAGCGGGCCGAAGTGACCACGTTGACCTCGACCAACTATCTGCCCGACCCTTCCGGCTTTATGTCTACGGGCATCAATGAGGCCCTCGCGTACATCAACGCCAACCTGACCGAGCCGTTTACTGAGGGCGATCTGGCCGCGATTGCGGGGCTGTCACCTTCGGCGTTTTCGCGCAGCTTTCGCCGTCACACCGGACAGGCACTGGTGAAATACGTCAACCGCCTGCGGATCAATCTGGCCTGTCAGTTGCTGATGGGCAAGGATGAGATGAAGATCACTGATGTGTGTTTTTCGTCTGGTTTCAACAACATATCCAACTTTAACCGGCAGTTTCAGGCACAAAAGGGCATGACGCCCTCGCGGTTTCGGGACTTGCTGGCCCAGAACCAACACCCGGCCCTTGCGGCCTAAGCAAACCTAAACGGCCCTCGCGGCCTGAGCAAACCTAAACGGCCCTTGCGGCCTGAGCAAACCTAAAACGGCCCTTGCGGCCTGAACCCATTCGGCCAGAGGCCAAACCTGCGGACAGGAGGAAATCCGCAGGCGCAACTTTTGGCGAAGATCCGGCTTTACAGACGGCAATGGCCCGGTGGCAGAACCCTACTGCCGCCGCAGGGTCGTGCTTTGCCCGATGACAAGCCGATAAGCCTCGGCGGTGCTGACCCGCGCCGCCGAGGTTCCATCAAAACGGTCAACATGGAGGACGACCAATGAAACTTATCGCATCGCATCTGACGGGGGCCTTGGCGCTGTCAACTGCTCTGATTTCGGGCGCGGCTTTCGCGCAAACCGCTGGCACCGTGGCATTTCTGATGCCCGACCAAGCCTCGACCCGCTACGAGCAGCACGATTTCCCCGGCTTTCAGGCCGAGATGAAAAAACTCTGCGCAGATTGCACGGTGATCTACCAGAACGCCACGGCGGACGCGGCGCTGCAACAGCAGCAGTTCAACTCGGTGATCACCCAAGGCGCTAAGGTGATCGTGCTGGACCCGGTGGACAGCAGCGCTGCCGCCGCAATGGTCAGCCTTGCGCAAAGCCAAGGTGTCAAGGTGATCGCCTATGACCGCCCGATCCCGGACAAGCCTGCCGATTACTATGTCTCCTTTGATAACAAGGGCATCGGCAAGGCGATTGCGGAATCTTTGATGGCGCATCTGAAGGATCTGGGCCTGCCCACCGACAAGGGCGGCGTGTTGCAGATCAACGGCTCGCCCACCGATGCGGCGGCCGGGCTGATCAAGGACGGCATCCACGAAGGCATCGCCGCCAGCGGCTATAAGACTTTGGCCGAGTTTGACACCCCGGAATGGGCGCCGCCGAAAGCGCAGGAATGGGCCGCTGGGCAAGTCACCCGGTTTGGCGCGGATATCATCGGCGTGGTGGCGGCGAATGATGGCACGGGCGGTGGGGCGGTTGCTGCATTCAAGGCGGCGGGCGTTGATCCGGTGCCGCCAGTCACCGGCAACGATGCAACCATCGCGGCGCTTCAGCTGATCATTGCGGGCGATCAATATAACACCATCTCCAAACCTTCGGAAATCGTGGCGGCGGCGGCGGCGCAAATCGCCGTGCAGTTCCTGAATGGCGAAACGCCGAAAGCCGAGATGAGCCTCTATGACACCCCGTCGCAGCTGTTTGTTCCGGCTGTGGTGACGCGCGAAAACCTGAAAGCCGAGATCATCGACAAGGGCATCAACACTGCAGCCGAGCTGTGTGTCGATCGCTATGCCGCTGGCTGTGCGGAGCTTGGCATCAAGTAACCGCAACCCTGCCGTCTGGGCCGCCCTCCCCGGCCCGGATGGCTTCTTTTGATCTGAAAGGAGCCGCCATGTCGGACCGATCCCAGACCCGCAAAGCCGAGACTCGCAAACAATCGGGCGAGTTGCTGCTTTCCCTGCGCGGCATTTCCAAGAATTTCGGCGCGGTTTCGGCGCTGACGGATATTGATCTTGATATTCACGCAGGCGAGGTTGTGGCCTTGGTCGGCGACAATGGCGCAGGCAAGTCAACTTTGGTGAAGGTGCTGGCCGGGGTGCATCAGGCCTCATCCGGCAGCATCGAATTTCAGGGCAAGCCCGTGACGATGGCCAGCCCCGCAGCGGCTTTGCACTTGGGCATCGCCACGGTGTTTCAGGATTTGGCCCTGTGCGAGAATCTCGATGTGGTGGCGAATATCTTTCTGGGGCAGGAATTGAACCCACTGCGGCTGGACGAGGTCGCGATGGAAGTCCGCGCCTGGACCCTACTGAATGAACTCGCCGCCCGCATCCCTTCGGTGCGTGAACCGATTGCATCGCTTTCGGGCGGGCAGCGGCAGACCGTGGCGATTGCGCGATCTTTGCTGCTGAACCCGAAGATCATCATGCTGGATGAACCCACCGCCGCCTTGGGTGTCGCACAGACCGCCGAGGTGTTGAACCTTGTCGAACGTGTCCGCGACAAGGGCCTTGGCGTCATCATGATCAGCCATAACATGGAAGATGTGCGCGCTGTCGCCGACCGCATCGTGGTGCTGCGCTTGGGCCGCAACAATGGCGTGTTCACGCCGGATGCCAGCAATCAAGACCTTGTGGGGGCCATCACCGGGGCCACCGATAACGCCGTCTCGCGCCGGGCTGACCGTTTGCGCGAAGCCGCAGGAGAGCCGCTATGAATCAGAAACTTGGGAGCCCGCAATTAGACCGCGCCGACGCGCGCGTAACCCACGCTGCCGGGCTTTCCGGCAGCGTGAAAGCCTTCATGGATCGGGTGAAATCAGGTGATCTGGGGTCTTTGCCAGTGGTGGTGGGCTTGGCGATCATCTGGACGGTGTTCACCGCATTAAACCCGATTTTTCTGTCACCGAACAACCTTGTGAACCTGCTGTTTGATTGCTCCACCACCGGAGTCATCGCCCTAGGCATCGTCTGCGTGCTGATGCTGGGCGAGATTGATCTGTCGGTGGGCTCGATGAGCGGGGTTGGCTCTGCCCTGATCGGGGTGCTTTGGGTCAATCAGGGCGTGCCTTTGCCCGTCGCCATCGGCACCGCTGTGGCCTTGGGCGCTTTGATCGGCGCGGTTTATGCCACCCTGCGCAATCAGCTGGGGATGCCGAGTTTCGTCTCCACCCTGTCGGGGCTTTTGGCGCTACTCGGTTTGCAGCTTTATATGCTGGGCGCGACCGGGTCGATCAACCTGCCGTATGGCTCGAAAATGGTCGAGTTCGGGCAGCTTTTGATCCTGCCGTCGTGGCTGTCCTATACTCTGGCGCTGATACCGGGGATTGTGATGCTGGTGGTGGGGCGTTCCACCAACGCGCGGCGCAGGGCTGCGAATCTGTCGGCGGGGTCGCCTTCGGGGCTTGTCATCAAAGCCGTGCTGACCACCATCGCTTTGCTAGCCATCGTGTTCTACCTCAGCTTGGGCCGAGGTGTGCCGTGGATGTTCGCGCTGTTCGTGGCACTGGTGCTGGCGATGAATTACGCACTGACCCGCACACAATGGGGACGCTCGATGAAAGCCGTGGGCGGTAATGCCGAAGCGGCACGGCGGGCGGGCATCAATGTGCGCGGCATCTATATCAGCGCGTTTATGCTGTGTTCGGCGCTGGCCGCGCTGGGCGGTGTTCTGTCTGCGGCGCGTCTTGCCTCGTCCAGCCAGCAGGCCGGAACGGGCGATGTGAACCTGAACGCCATCGCGGCGGCGGTGATCGGCGGCACCAGCCTGTTTGGTGGCCGTGGCACCGCATTTTCGGCGCTGCTCGGGATCATCGTGATCCAGTCGATTGCCAATGGCCTCACGCTTTTGAACCTGAACTCTAGCTTGCGCTACATGATCACCGGGGCGGTTCTTGCCATCGCCGTGATCGTTGACAGCCTTGCCCGCCAAAGCCGCGCCTCGCATGGCCGGGCTTAATTTAGGAAGCTATCATGTCGGATGAATTGAATGGAAAAGTCGCCGCCGTCACCGGGGCGGCCTCGGGGATCGGGCTGGAATGTGCCAAGGTGATGCTAAAGGCCGGGGCGCGTGTGGTGCTGATCGACCGCGCCGAAGACAAGCTGGCGGCGCTGTGTGCCGAGCTTGGCCCCAACGCCATCCCCTTGGTGATTGACCTCGCCACCCCGGCGAGTGTGGCCTCGATGATGCCGCAGATTTTGGCGCAGGCGGGCAGCCTTGATATCTTCCACGCCAATGCCGGGGCCTACGTGGGTGGCGATGTGGTGACAGGCGATCCTGATGTGTGGGACCGGATGTTGAACCTGAACATCAACGCCTCGTTCCGCGCCGTGCAAGCCGTGTTGCCGCATATGGTGGAACGCCAGACGGGGGATATTATCATGACCAGTTCCATCGCGGGCATCGTGCCAGTGGTGTGGGAGCCGATCTACACCGCGTCGAAATTCGCGGTACAGGCGTTTGTGCATACGGTGCGCCGCCAAGTGGCGAAACATGGCATCCGCGTTGGCGCGGTTTGCCCCGGCCCGGTTGTCACCGCTTTGCTGGACGATTGGCCGAAGGCGAAGATGGATGAGGCTTTGGCAAATGGCAGCCTGATGATGCCGAAGGAAGTCGCAGATGCGGTCTTGTTCATGCTGACGCGTCCGCGCAATGTGACGATCCGGGATCTGGTGATCCTGCCCAACTCGGTGGATTTGTAAGCCATGTATCTGATCGGCATTGACGTAGGCACCGGCAGCGCGCGCGCAGGCGTATTCGACGCGCAAGGCGCGATGCTGGCCTCGGCCAAAGCCGATGTGACGATGTGGCGTGAGGCAGGCTCGATTGTCGAGCAATCGTCAGATCAGATCTGGGATGCCGTCTGCCAATCAGTACGGGGTGCTGTTACGGCTGCGGGGATTGATCCGGCACAGGTCAGCGGGATTGGCTTTGATGCGACCTGTTCGCTGGTGGTTTTGGGCGAAAATGGTGCGCCGTTGGCAGTCGGCCCATCTGAAGACCCAGCCCGCAACATCATCGTCTGGATGGACCATCGGGCTGTGCCACAGGCCGAGCGGATCAATGCCGCAGGGCATGATGTGCTGAAATACGTAGGCGGCGTGATTTCGCCGGAAATGGAGACGCCAAAGCTGCTTTGGCTGCGCGAAAACCGCCCCGATACCTTCGATGCGGCGCATGATTTCTTTGACCTCGCGGATTTCCTGACATGGAAAGCCTCTGGCAGCCGCGCGCGCTCGACCTGCACCGTCACCTGCAAATGGACTTACCTCGCGCATGAAAAACGCTGGGATGCGAGTTACTTTCAGCAGATCGGGCTGGGCGTGCTGGCCGATGAAGGCTTTGCCCGCATTGGCACCGAAATGGTCGAACCCGGAACAGCGCTGGCGCAAGGGCTAACCGTGGAAGCGGCCAATGATCTTGGCCTGCGCCCCGGCACCCCAGTCGCTGCTGGCCTGATTGATGCCCACGCGGGCGGTGTCGGCACCGTTGGCGCTACGGGCGCGGATGCGACCGAGAATATGGCCTATGTCTTCGGCACCTCGTCCTGCACCATGACCACCACGGCAGAGCCGCAATTCGTGCCCGGCGTTTGGGGGCCGTATTACTCTGCCATGCTGCCGAACATGTGGCTGAACGAGGGTGGCCAGTCGGCAGCCGGAGCCGCGATTGATCATCTGCTGAAACTGCATCCCGCCCAGCCGCAGGCTAAAACTGCGGCCAAAGCTGCGGGGCTGCCGTTGGCGGTCTGGTTGGCCAATCAGGCGACAGAAGCCTCGGCCACGCCGTCGGATGCGGTTGATCTGGCTGGAGGCGTCCATGTAGTGCCGGAATTCTTGGGCAACCGCGCGCCGTTTGCTGATCCGCACGCCCGCGCGCTGATTGCGGGTTTGGGGATGGAGGAGGATCTCGCAAGCCTCGTACAGCTGTATGTCGCGGGCCTTTGCGGCATCGGCTATGGCCTGCGGCAGATCATCGACACGCAGACCGCGCATGGTGCGCCGATTAAGCGGGTGATGATCAGTGGCGGCGCGGGGCAGCATGATCTGGTGCGGCAAGTGTTGGCCGACAGCACCGGGGTGACGGTGGTGGCGACCGAGGCAGAGGAACCTGTGTTGCTGGGTTCAGCGATGCTGGCAGCGGTGGCTGGGGGGCTGCACGCCTCAATCCCGCAAGCAATGGCGGCGATGTCGAGGCCAAAGCAAAGCTTTCCGCCCAGCGCGGGGCGACATATTGCCGTGCATGACGGTCGGTATGAAGCGTTCAAGGCGCTGCAAACTGCGGCGCGTCTGCTGCGCAACACCGCCTGAAACGGCAGTCAGGGCCACAATTTGGCACCCGAACCCGATTGATCGGCGTCAGGCTTTACGGCAAGCTCGTGTTATTCTGGCTAAGCGCGTGTGGGTCTATTCCTGACATTCTATTTTGGAGCATGTGATGGGCGAATTTGCCGAACCTAAAGAGATGCAGCCGCATCAGGCGGCGTTGAAAGCGTTTCTGGTCGATCTGCCCGCGATGGGGCAACAACTGACCTCAACGGCGGAAGGCTCGGCCACGTTGCAATCCCCGTTCACGCAGGCGCAGTTAAGCGCCTTGCAGGGGGTGCGATCCAACGCGGCGTTCACGCGCTATACGGGTTATGATCAGCCGGGGCTGTTGAAGAAATGGCTGACCGACCGCACCACCACCTGTAACGAGTTTTGCGGGCGCTGTGGGGTGGCGATGGGCTATAAGGCCAGCAAGACCGGCGGCAAGAATGATGGCGTGGGGCGGTTTGATATTGCCGACTATCTGACACGCTATGGTCGGGGGCATTGCTGGGTGCCCGCCGACAGTGGCTCGGCCCCGGAATATGGCGATGTGTTCCGGCTATTTGCGCAGACGGCGGATCACAATGGCACCAACCTGAACCATATGGGGGTGTCTTTGGTGCTAAGTGGCGAGGATTGGTACACGGCGGAATCCGGGCAGGGCGGGCCGAGCAAGGGCTATGACGCGATTGAGCGGAAAAAACGCAGTTGGAAACCTGCGTCGTTACAAGGCTGGGTGAATATGAAGGCGCTGCTAACGGCGGGGGCGGCGTTGCCCTATTGGCTGGGTGGCTGGTGGGAGGTGTTCGAGGAGCCTTACGACACCTGGTACTATTACTTCGGCTCGAATGGCAAAGTGCTGTGCACGACGATACAGCCCGCATCGCTGAGCGCGCCTCCGGCGGGCAGCCCGTTGGTGGGGAATTTCCATCTGAAGGGCATGTTCGGGGTTGAGGTCAGCTGGCAAAGCGCCGATCCGAATGAAAGCTTCACGTTGGGCGAGCAAAGTTCGGAAAAACGCAAGTTTACCATGCTGGGTACTAAAGCGGGGACGATCCAGAAGATCAAGGCGACGCGGATGATGATCAAGGGGTTGTTATAGGGGGTGGTCCCAACTCGGGACCAAATTTTAATTATATGTATCAATGTGTTAGGGTGGCCAACTTAAGGGTTTGTTAACACTTGGCGCGGTCGGATGCCCTGCGCGGGTTTTGGCACGGCCCATGCTTATGGACCGTGCCCCCGATTCTACAGAATAAAATCTGCGGCCGTCAGCGCCAGATTTCCGGTCAGAAAGATACGGAAATCGGCAACGCCGTCGCCGTTTACATCGCCGAGGATATAGGTGTCTGCGCCATTCGCTTGCAAGCGCACCTGCCCTGCGACGCTGGTAAATGCTGTGGTGATGAAGCTGAACGCATCATTGATTGCCGTCGCAGATCTGGCGTCGATGGCGGAAAGGTCGATCGTATCCTCGCCGACATGAAAATCAGTGATCCGGTCGGACAGGGAGTTGTAGGTGCTGTCGGTGATCTTTTGGAAGATGAACACATCATCATAACCGCCCGCAACACCGACATCGCCCGTCATCACATCCTGACCTGCGCCACCGATCAGGCGGTCTGCTCCGGAATCGCCGACCACACTATCATTGTTCGCACCGCCAAAAAGTGTATCGTCGCCGATACCCCCCGACAGCGTGTCATTGCCGGTGTCGCCATACAACCGATCATCCCCTGCTCCACCAAACAACCTGTCGCCGCCGGAAAAGCCATGCAGGCGGTTGTCACCCGCATTGCCGGTCAGGGTATTGGCCAAGGTATTTCCGGTGCCGTTGATATCGCCCGCGCCCAGAAGTTGCAGGTTTTCAAAGTTCAGGGCCAGCTCATAACTGACGGTGGATTTCACCAGATCGGTGCCCTGTGATGCAGCCTCAAACAGATTGAACGCGCCGTCATCAACGATGTAAACATCGTTGCCGCCACTGCCAGTGACATCCCCCGACAGGTTGGCATGGCGCAGGTCAATCAGATCATCGCCGTCACCAAGGAAGATGGAGCCGATGATCGAGCCATCGCCGCCGTAAAGGCTATCATTGCCGGACCCAAGATCAATGTTGCCGATGATCTGACCCGTGTTGGTGACAAGGTCATCACCGCCGTTTAAAATCAGAGCATATGCCGTCCCGGCGTTGATGACGCCCGTATTCACGATCTGATCAGCGAAATTGCCCGCTGTGATACCAATATCAAATCCAAACAGCGTTCCGGCATTGCTCAGCTGCAGCAGCCTGCCCGTATTCAGGATGCCACCACCGGTTATATAGCCAGAGGCAAGCACGTTCAGCGCAAGCGTGTTGCTGATTCCGCTGTCGAAGATGGTATAAAAACTGTTGCCCGAAATCAGCGCTCCCGCAAGTGTAAGGCCGACTTGCCCCGCACCAGATGAGATACCAACGACATTGGCCAGGGTGGTTTCCAGATAAGTGGGGGCAGTGACGAAGTAAGTCCCCGACGTGGTGATTTGTAAAGCTGTGGCTGTCCCCGACACACTCGTTGAAATAACTGGCATTTATCGCTCCGATAAAAGGGGTTCTGTGAACCGTTTAATGCGCGGATACTGCGCCCCTCGCCGCAGTTCTGTCAATCGGTTCAGGGCTGGTTGAGTTTGCGGGGCTTTGCGCCTATCACCGTGGCAACCAAAGACATTGCAAAAAGGCGGCACCCTTGGCCATTCATCTTTACCAAAACGACCTGCCCGCTGGGCTGAAACTGGGGCCCGTTGTGGCCATCGACACCGAAACCATGGGGTTGAACCCGATGCGGGATCGGCTGTGTCTGGTGCAGCTGTCGTCGGGCGATGGCAATGCGCATCTGGTGCAGATTGCCAAGGGGCAGAAATCGGCGCCGAACCTTGAGGCATTGTTGACCGACCCCGACGTGATCAAGCTGTTCCACTTTGGCCGCTTTGACGTGGCCGCGATGAAACAGGCGTTTGGTGTGACCGCGGCGCCTGTCTGGTGCACCAAGATTGCCGCCAAACTGATCCGCACCTTTACCGATCGGCATGGGCTGAAATACCTGCTGAACGAGTTGGTGGGCGTCGATGTGTCCAAGCAGCAGCAGACCTCGGATTGGGGATCGGTCACGCTGTCAGAAGCGCAGAAGGAATATGCAGCGTCAGATGTGCTCTATCTGCACAAACTGAAGGCCGCGCTGGAGGCCATTCTGATCCGCGAAGATCGGCTTGATCTGGCGCAGCGCTGCTTTGACTTCCTGCCCACCCGCGCCGAGTTGGATCTTTTGGGATGGGACGAGCCGAATGACCTGTTCCACCACTGATCTGGGCACTGACTTTCTGGCCACCGGGCAGCGGGTGATCCGGCGCGAGGCCGAGGCATTGGTGATCCTGGCCGATCATCTGGGGCCAAGTTTCGCGCAGGCGGCGGAAGTGATCATGGCGGCGACCGGGCGGGTGATCGTCTCGGGGATGGGAAAATCCGGCCATGTCGCGCGCAAGATCGCGGCAACTTTGGCCAGCACAGGCACGCCCGCACATTTCGTGCATCCGGGCGAGGCCAGCCACGGCGATCTGGGGATGCTGACCAAGGGCGATGTGGCGCTGGTGCTTTCCAATTCAGGTGAGACGGTGGAATTGGCGGATATCATCGCCCATACCCGGCGGTTCGGGATTCCGTTGATTGCGGTGGCGTCGCGGGCGAACAGCACTTTGGTGCGGCAATCGGATGTGGCGATTTTATTGCCCGATGCGCCGGAAGCCTGTGAGACAGGCATCGTTCCGACCACCTCGACCACGATGATGCTGGCCTTGGGCGATGCTTTGGCGATTGCCTTGATGGAGCATCGCGCCTTTACGCCTGAACATTTCCGCCTGTTTCATCCCGGTGGCAAGCTGGGGGCAAAGCTGCTGAAGATCCGCGATCTGATGCATGTTGATTTGCCGCTGATCGAGGCCGATAGCCCGATGACCGAGGCGCTGCTGGTGATCAGCCAAAAGGGTTTTGGCGTTGTGGGGGTGACGGAAGCGGGCGCTTTGGTTGGCATCATCACGGATGGCGATTTGCGCCGTCACATGGATCGGCTTCTCAGCCTGACGGCGGGCGCAGTGATGACCCGTGGCCCGGCCACTGTGGCCCCCGATGCCTTGGCCGAAGCGGCGGTCAATGTGATGAACGAGCGCAAGATCACCTGCCTGTTCGCGGTCGATCCTGCCGTGCCCGGTCAGGCTCTTGGCATCGTGCATATCCACGATTGCCTGCGCGCGGGGTTGATCTGATGGCTGTTCCGCGCCGGGATATGTGGCATTCCCGGCTGGTGTCGGTGCTGAAAGTGCTGCTGCCGCTGATTGCGCTGGTGCTGCTGTCGACGCTGTTTTTGTTCTCGCGCAAGATCAACCCTGAAGATGCAATCCCCTATGCCTCAGTCAATGCAGAGAACCGCCTGCGTGATCCGAAGATGACGGATGCGGGGTTTGCGGGGATGACCTCGGACGGATCATCTTTGACGATTGCCGCAGACGAGGCCAAGCCGACGGCAGAGGGGGGCGCATTGAAGCTGGTGCAGGGGCTGCTGCAAACGCCTGACGGCGCGAAAACCGAACTCGCCTCGGCTGCCGTGGCGCTCGATTCTGCGCAGAAGATGATCGAGTTGACCGATGGGGCTGAATTGCACGCCTCGAATGGCTATGTGGTGCAGGCGCAGGGTTTTGGGGTTTCGACCGCCGACACCCGCGTCGAAAGCCGTGGCCCTATCAGCGCGATTGGTCCCGGCGGGCAGTTGACGGCAGATCATATGGTGCTTTCCCAGCAGGCTGCGGCAGGGCCGTATCTTCTGGTTTTCAACGGCAAGGTGCGGCTGCTATACCAGCCCAAGAGATGACAGGATTTTGCAATGCTTCGTAATATCGCTTGTGCCGCCGCGCTGGTTTTAAGCCTTGCGCAGTCTGCTTTGGCCGAGGGGGCACAGGTGGCTTTTGGTGGGCTGAAAGGCGATCCCACCGCACAGGTCGAGATGAACGCCGACACGCTGACGGTGAACCAAGCCGATGGCACAGCGGTGTTTTCCGGCAATGTCGTGGTCAGCCAGGGCGCAATGAAGCTGTCGGCCAATGAGGTGCGCGTGGCCTACGGCGCGGACAAGACCAGCATTGAGACTTTGTATGCGACGGGCAAGGTGCTGCTGGTCAATGCCAGCGATGCGGCGCAGGCGGACAATGCGGTCTATACCATCGCAAGCGGCGAAGTGGTGATGACGGGCAATGTGCTGCTGACCCAAGGCCAAGCGGCGATGTCGGCGGGCAAGCTGGTGATTGATCTGAAAACCGGCTTGGGGCGGATGGAAGGCCGGGTGAAAACCACCTTCGTGCCGGGGAAGAAATGATGCCGGATACGCTCGAACCTGTTCCGTCCGTCACCGATGGCGGTGCGGGCCAGACTGAACTTGGCCTGTCGATCCGGCATATCCGCAAAAGCTACAAACGCCGCCCGGTGATCCGCGATGTGTCTTTGCATCTGAACCGCGGTGAAGTGGTCGCGCTGCTTGGGCCGAATGGCTGCGGCAAGACCACGATGTTTTACACCATCGCCGGATTGGTGACGCCGGAAAGCGGGCAGGTGATGATCGACGGGCGCGATGTGACCAGCCTGCCAATGTATCGCCGCGCGCAGCTGGGGATTGGTTATCTGCCGCAAGAAGTCTCGATCTTTCGCGGGCTGTCGGTGGAAGACAATATCCTCGCCGTGCTGGAAATCCGTGAGAAGGATCACCACAAGCGCCGCGAGCGGCTGGAAGAACTGCTGTCCGAATTTTCGATCACCCACGTGCGCCGCGCCCCCGCGCTGGCCTTGTCGGGGGGCGAGCGGCGGCGAGTCGAAATCGCCCGCTGTCTGGCCGCCGATCCGAAATATCTGCTGCTGGATGAACCCTTCGCCGGGGTTGACCCGATTGCGGTCGGCGAAATCCGCCATCTGGTGCATGATCTGAAATCGCGCGGCATCGGCGTGCTGATCACCGACCATAACGTGCGCGAAACCCTGGAAATTGTCGACCGCGCCTATATCCTGCACGATGGCGTGGTGCTGAAAACCGGTACCACCGAGGAAATCGTTCAGGATGAAATGGTGCGCCGGGTCTATCTGGGCGAGAATTTCCGCATCATCTAGCGCAAGTTTGACAATGGCGTGACAGCCCTGTTGACAAGTGCCCTATCGCATCCCCAAATGATAAGGATGCGAGCCCATTGCGCCTTGCCCAATCAGACGGAAGCGGCCCCCAAAAGGCCCCGCGACTTGTGGCGATTGGCCTCGTTAACTTACTGTAAATCAAAGAGTGTCAACCCTTCCGTGTCTTGCGGAAGTCTATGACCCTATGCGTTAAAGGAGGCATTATGCGCTACCAGATCAGTGGAAAACAAATCGACATCGGCGAGGCTTTACAGACCCATGTAAAGTCCGAACTGGGTGAGGTTGTTGAGAAATATGCTCAGCGCCCGACCGAGGCCGTCATCGTTTTTTCCAAGTCCGCGCATGAGTTTGTCTGCGAATCGGTGATCCATTTGTCGACCGGGCTGAACGCCCAGGCCAAGGGCCATGCGACCGAGATTTACGCGGCGTTTGAATCCTGCCGCGAGAAAATGGACAAGCAGTTGCGGCGCTACAAGCGGCGGATTCGCAACCATCATCACAGCCGTCCGGTGCCAGTTGAATTCGGCGAAGGCTCGTCCTATATCCTCGCTCCAACCGAAGAACCGGAAGACGATGACAACGCGGTCGCCCAGCCAATTATCATTGCCGAGATGGAAGCCAAGATTCCGTCGATCACCGTGGGTGAGGCCGTGATGCAGCTGGAACTGACCAGTCAGAAGTTTCTGGTGTTTCGCAATGAAGGACATGCGGGCGTGAACGTCGTATACCGTCGCGATGATGGAAATATCGGCTGGATTGACCCGCGCAACACCAGATAACGTAAGCCTGTTGGCTGCGGAAGGACGAGACGCCGGATGGATCTTTCTAAACTGCTGATACCGGGGGCCGTCCGGGTGCTTGGCCAACTGACCAGTAAAAAACGCCTCTTGCAAGAGTTGGGAGAGGTGACTTTTCAGGCCTATGGGCTGTCTTCGGCCATTGTGGTCGATGGTCTCCAAGAACGCGAAAGCCTTGGGCCAACCGGGGTGGGCAATGGTATCGCCCTGCCCCATGCGCGACTTGAGGAAATCGAGAAGATTTTCGGCGTTTTCATCCGTCTGGAAAAACCGCTGGATTACGAAAGCGTGGACCGGCAGCCGGTGGATCTGGTGTTTGGGCTGTTCGCGCCGAAGGATTCCGGGGTCGAGCATCTGAAAGCGCTGGCACAAGTGTCGCGCACGATGCGCGATCCGGGGATTTGTGCGAAATTGCGGGCGAACACCGACCCCGACAAGCTGTATGCGATCTTGACCGAGGCCCGGACGCCGCAGGTCGCGGCCTAGGTCCAGTTTCTAAAGCCGAAGCCTTCATAGTCCCGCCAATAGGCTTCGCGCGCGGCGGCTTCGATATCGGGGCCGTACATCTCGGCCAGCGGGTAGGGGTATTTGTCGGCCACGCTGGGCAGCGGTTTGGCACCCAGACCCAGATCAGCGCAGAGATAGGCCAGACCTTCGCTCAGCCTGTCTTCGCGGATCAGCAGGTCGGGGCTTTGAACCTGCGCGAAACCTTGAATCAAAGCACCTTGCGAGGCGAATTGCGGCATCACCCGCAATTCGGTGCGGCCTGCCAGAACGTGCTTGATCAACTCCAGAAATACCAGAAATCCGGCACGAAAATCTTCAGCGTTCTCAAAGGGTTTTCCCTTGGGCGGCAGTTGAAATTTATGCACGCGCTTCAGATATGGCCGCAGTTCGGGCATCCATTCTTTGGCGGTAAAATCACACCACGCGGTATAGGCGCGGGCAAGCGGATGCCGCAGCACGGTGAAACTGCGCTGACCGGGATGTGCCGCTTTCCATTTGCGCAAAGACTGGCGATCAAAGCCGGGCAGCAGCGGCCCGTAGCTTTGCAGCCATTTTTTCAGCTGCGCGTCCGGCCCGCATTTGATCGGCATGAACAACAGATCGGCGTGTTCTGAGGCGATATATTGCGCGACAGCGGCCAGCCGGCGCGGTTCAAAATTCGGCACATGGCTTTGGTTGGACCAATCCACGGTTGCCAAGCCCTGCTGCATTTCCAGCGGGTTGGAAACTTTGGCCGAAATCGCTTCGGGATTTTGCTTTTTGAAACGGAAATCCAGCGCTTCGATCCGGGCAGGGATGCCGAGGAAACTGGCAAGGCCGTTCAGCACGTCCAACTCACGAATGTCTTCATAATCAATGTAATAGGCGGTCTGCCCCGTGGTTTGCAGCGCATGCACCAGCTTGCCTTGGAACTGTTGCAACTGGCCGATCCGGGTGGTGAACTCCTCCAAATCAAAACGCGGGCGCACGGTTTTCAGATGTTTGGTGTTCGCCATCCACCACTGATCGCTTTCCTTGGCGATCTTCCAGCTGATAAAACTTTCCAGCTGATTGCGGGTCAGGATGATCTTGGCGCAAGCACGGTCGGCGATCACCAGATCAAACACCCGTGGATCGTGATCCGAGAAATAGCGAAACCCCGCAAGCCCCTTGGTCTGCGCCCGCATCGCGCGCAGAAATCCAGCCGGGTCGGCGCTGCGCCCGGCGATGTCGATGCCGAACATCTCTTGCTTGCTTTCGCCGCCGATGAAGAAGGGGTTAAACGCCTCACCATGGCAGGTGACGCCGTCGATGGTGTTCAGATTGGCTTCAAGAAAATTCGATCCGGTGCGCATTTCGGCAAAGATCACGAAAGAGGTAAACGCGGTATTTAGGTCGGACAAATCACTTCACCAAATAGGGGCGGCCACGCCGCGAGGTCGAGGGGCGCGGATCATCGCCGGTCGGAAAATCGCCCATCAGCACCGGCTGCATGCCCTGATTGCGCAGGTTTTGCAGAAATTGGCCGAAGCCGGTCAGATCGGCCAGACGCGGTGCTTCGGTCAGGCGGCGCATCGCACGCGGGCTGATTTCATCGACAATGGTTTGCAGAGGTTCCATCGGATTTTCGACAAATTCCGCCAAGGACCAAGTGCGCACACGGGCTTTCACCCAAGGCTTGCGGAGTTCATTGAGAAACTCGGCCTCAATCTTTTGCAAGCGGGCGGCTTCTTTGCGAATCTCGCCGAAATTACTGTTGGAGTGGAACAAAGGAATCGCCCAAGCCCCTGAAATCACCGAGATTTGCGCGTTGGGATCACCTGCGATGAAGTTGGTCAGCACTTGGCTGTCATCCGGGCCGAACTGAAAGCATTGCCGCTCGCCGCGGGTGTTCCAGATCAGGTTGGTCAGAAATGAGGTCGGGTTATAGTCGCGGATGGCGGCGGAATCGCAGACCGCGCCGTTGTAGATCTTTTCACCCCCGGCAAATTCGATGCGATCAGCGGCGAACAGATGGCCATGCACACGGGTTCCGGTGGCTTTGCCGAGCCAGATTTCAAAGTTGTCGAACAGATCGGCAAAACCCTCAAACACCGAATAGGGTGCTGCGGTACGGCCGTTTTCCCAGTTTTCATTCGGATGGCGTGATTGCATGTACAGGCCGGGGCGACCCTTGGTGCGACGCTCCACGGCTTTGGCAAACAGGCGATCAATCTTGCCGGGGTTGGGTTCAGCGGCGGCTTGGCCACCGGGATCGTCGGACAGGAAGGTTTTATACAACCGCCCGGCATGGGGCCAGATTTTGCGCGCGACAAAGCAATCTGAGCGGCGCAACAGTTGCAGATGGTCATCGTAGAAGATGTGCGGTTTGCCCTGAAAATCGAATTTCGACAATGTCAGCGAACGGCTTTCAACATTGGCCGACACCTGCCGCACCAAGGTTTGAAAATAGCTTTCATCGGGAATCCAGACCCGGCGGAAATAGCGGTCAATCTCGTCGCGTTCCGGGTTTTCCAGAATGGCCGACAGGGTTTGCCGGGTCAGGCACCACCACTGACTGCCCAAATGCGGCACAATGCCCGCCGGGATGCGACGGCGAAAGCCAAAGCGGCGTTGCAGGCGGACATAACCGTCAAACAGCCGGCGTTTCTTGCGCCAACTGAATGGGAAACGCAGGGTGAAACGTTCGACATCCAGGCCGCCAATGGTCCAGCCGACATCTTCGGTGGTGACGGATTCGATGAAATCGGTGCGCGGACGATCTGTCAGATAGGCCACCATTTCCTCAACCGGGCGCAGCGGTAGGCACGATCCCGACGCCAGATAGACATGCCGCACCTGCGGGAAATCGCGCAGCATGATGGTGCTGGCTTCTTGCGTGGCGGCGACAATGCCCCAAGTGCCCCATTCGCAGGCATGACGGCCCGAGAACCGGATATTATCAAGATCAATCAAGGCTTTGACCAAGCCGTCATAGGCCTTGCGCTTCACCCTGCGATCAACGTGAATCACCACCGGGCAGCCGCGCACCGCCCAGTGCCGCGCCACTTGTGCTGCCCGGTCAAACGCGGTGTGGCACAGCATGACGATGCCGACACTCATGCCCAGTTGCCCTTAGACATCAGGCCCAAAATCTCCAACTGTCGCCAGTTGATGTATTTCTCGCTCCACTTGCACCAGAGGTCAGGCTGGGTGCTGATGCCAGCGCGATAGGCGCGGTATTCGTGGCTGTTGGCGTAATGCTGGCGGCGCTCCATCTCTTCCTCGGCCTTATGGGCGAAGGTATCGAGAAATTTGGCATGCAGCAGGCAACCCGAGGCCTTTTCGCCGCCCCATTCATCGTAAACTTGGTTAAGCCCGCGCGGCAGCAGCATGTGGGTCGAGGACACATAGGCATAATCGCGATCCCATTTCACCAGCGGGATTTTGTTCAGCGCGGGGGCACGCTCGGGCAGATCCTGGAAGAACATCCGCAGGCGCGGGCCACCTTGAATCCACAGATTGCCGAATTTCTTATTGCGATGAATGACGTAGTTACCAGAGTCGAAATAGGGTGCGACCTCAAACGGGTCTTGGCCTTCGGCATAGGGGGCGGCGTCGAACGGGCCTTTGGGGTACATATCCAGCAGCATCGCCGAGAAGGATTTGATCGAAGACGCATCCAGCCAATCGGTCAGCGCCCGCAAAGGCCGGGTGTCGCAGAACGGATAGACGAAGAATTCGTCCGGATCGACGATCAGCGCCCAATGGCCATGCGCATATTTGTTTTGCAGATAGTTCAGCCAATCGACCCCGAAGCGCGACCGTTTATAGCTGTGCTGAGTGGTCCACAGCGAGACATCGGGCTGCGCTTGCAGATATTCGCGGCTGCCATCATCGCTGTCATTGTCCACGATAATGAAATGATTGACGCCAAGGTTGCGGTAGTAGCGCAGGAAATATGGCAGCCTGATCCGTTCATTGCGCAGGGTTGAGAACAGCAAGATATGGTCGGGCTTGATCAGATTGGTGCGATCGACAACGCCGCGCAACTCTCGCCGCTTGCGAAAAGCACGGATGCGCCAGCGCTTGCGCGCCAGCCGCAGCATATATCTTGAGAATACACCCACCCTTACACTTCCACTTGCCCCATCGCCATCGCCATCGCCATCGCCATCGCTAACGAAATATCACATCCTGCTTAACACAAGCTTGAAATGTTCCGCCCAGTTTGGTGGCGTCTTTGTCGCCCTTTTCGTTATCCCAACCGTGGCCAACCGGCTGATTGTTTCCATCCAAGAATAACTGTCCGCTAGCTCAAGGTAAACCGCGAACTCCCCCAGAAGCTCTTGAAATACTGCCAGATCAGAGACGACAACCGGGGTGCCCAAGCTGGCAGCCTCCAGCGCGGGGATGCCGAAGCCCTCGGCGAAGCTGGGAAAGAGTAATCCCTGTGCGCCTTGCAACAGGAAGGCGATCTGGCCATCGGTTAGGCCGGCGCGCTCCTGAATCGGGGAATCATCTGGCAGGGTATTCAGCCGGGCGAAGACCTCATGGTTCGACCAGCCGCGCCCACCAAGGATCAGCAGGCCGGGGGGATTGGGCATTTGCGCCCAAAGGTTCAGCAGAAGGACGTGATTCTTGCGCGGCTCGATGGTGCCGAGGGTGACGAAATAGGGCTGCGTGGGGGTGTCCGTGGCGATGGGGTGCGCGACATGCACGCCCAGATTGGCGGTGATACCTTCCGGCACGCGGCCCAGACGGGCCAGTTGCGCCTCGGTCTCCGCCCGGGTGGCTTGAGTGGTGTGGATCACCAGATCGGCATGGCTGGCGACCACCTGCATCTTGCGACGGAAGGGCTCTACCGTATCGGGACGGGCGAATTCAGGGTGATCGAGCGGGATGGTGTCATGCACCAACACGGCGATTTTCAGACCAGCGGCGTGGATTTGCGCCAAGCTGCGGTCGTCCAGATTGGCGTGGCCGGTGTTGAAATAGCTGGAGCCGGGGGGCAGATGGCGCTTGAGCAGACGCGCCAGACGGCGCTTGGTGCAGCGGGCGATGGCAAGACGGCGCAGCGCGGCCTCGGCCCGACCGCGCGCAGGATCACGCCGCCATGCGATGCGGCCAATCAGGTCATTGCGGGTCAAGTCCAACGTGCCGTCACGCAGCGCGATCATCGCAGGACGGTCCAGCAGCAAAAAGCCCGGCGCTGTCCGCACCAGGCCCAAACACAGCGTATCCAGCCGCAAAAACTGCTCTAGATAGGCGAACTCAACCCGGTCCACCCCGGTCATTGGCCCCTTGCTCAGGCGCGACATCAGCCGCGTCAGGTCAAGCAGCCGCGCCGGGACCACCGCTTACTGCGCCGCTTTTTGCAACGCGATCATGTCGTTCAGATAGGCACCGAATTCCTCGCGCAGGTCCGGTCGCGCAAGTCCGAAAGCCACCGTCGCCTGTAGGAAACCCGCCTTTGATCCGCAGTCATAGCGCTGCCCGCGGAAGCGATAGCCATAGACCTTGCCCGCCTTGGTTTCCTCGGCGATGGCGTCGGTCAACTGAATCTCACCACCCGCGCCTTGCTTCATTTTGTTCAGATTGCTCAACACCTTAGGCGTCAGGATATAGCGCCCGATCACCGCGAGGTTAGACGGCGCATCCTCGGCTTTCGGTTTTTCAACCATGCCCTTGGCCAGCACAATCGCGCCCATATCCTCGGCAATATCCAACACGCCGTAGGACGAGGCCTTATGCGGCGGCACTTCCATCGCGGCGACCATGTTGCCGCCAGTTTGCTCGTAAGCCTCCATCATCTGCTGCAAGCACGGCTTTTCAGCGGCGATCACGTCATCGGGCAGCAGCACGGCAAAGGGTTCATCGCCGATCAGACGGCGGGCGCACCAGACGGCATGACCAAGGCCCAAGGGGCGGGTTTGACGCAGATAAGCAATCGCGCCGGAATCCATGTTGGTTTCCTTCAGGATCTCCAACAGATCATCTTTCCCGGCTTTGCGCAGGGTGTTTTCCAGCTCGGGTGAGTGGTCGAAGTAATCCTCAAGCGCGGATTTGCCGCGCGAGGTGACGAAGATAAATTCCTTGATGCCCGCAGCACGCGCCTCATCAATCGCGTATTGAATCAGCGGCCGGTCCACCAGCGTCATGATCTCTTTCGGGATGGATTTGGTGGCTGGCAGAAACCGCGTGCCCATTCCGGCAACAGGAAAGACTGCTTTCGTGACTTTTTTAATCTTCATCGGCCCATTCTTTCGCACTGCCCGGCATTTTCGGACAAATTATACCCTAACCCACAAAGCTTAACAGAACAATCGGTTCGCTTTGGGGATGGCATTTCTGTTACCCCTTATAACGCAGTTCCGCAGTCACAGTTCCGGGGAAAATTCGCTGTAACGCCGCGGCATTGGCGGCGCTCAGCCGATGGGGCGGTAGGCAGACAGGCGCGCGGCTTCTTCTGCGACGCGTTTTCGCAAGGATATCAGCCGAAAACGCGGACCATGGCGGGTCGATTGGCCGAAAATGCCGCCGGTTTGCAGCCAGTATCCTTGTGGCTGGAAGCTGATTTTATGCGGGCGGGCTGTGGGGGTGAACAGGAAAACCGTGGTGATATGCGCTGTACTGGCGGCCGCCTCGGCCAGCAGGCGGCGCTTTTGCCAGAACCGCCCGGCGAGGATTTTACCGGGGCGCGGGCCGGTCTTTAGCGGTTGCAGCGCGGCACTGGTTTCTGGGAGGGGTGACAGCGCGGCAAGTATATGGGCAAGCCCCTCAGCCCAGCCTTGGGTGAGGCTGGTCAGCAGGCCCAGTTCGGCCTGCACGTCGATACGACCAGCGCGGCGATGTTCGGCTATACGGGTAGATTCCCGCAAGGATAGAGCCTTTAACGCGGCTGAAAAATCAGCTTCTGGCGCGTGGCGGCGCAGGAAAATCGCGGTGCTGGCGGCAATGTCATGCAGGCTCAGCGGCACCCGATTCGCGGTGCGGCGTGCGCTGGCGAGATAGCCGTGATGCACCTGCGCATCGGGGATGATCGCGGTGAGGCCCGATAAGTTTTGCCCCGACAAGCGCAGGTTCACATCAGCTTCGTCGAGGTAAAATCGGTAAGCCGGATCAAAGCCGCCGATCGCAAGCAGCGCATCGCGACGGAAGGCGCAGTTGGTGCCTTGGGTTTTCACCGCCCGCTGTGGCGTGTTGGCGCGCAGGACCGGCTCGGTGATGGTCAGCGGGTGATCTTGGTCGAATTGATCAACCTCGCACGCCTGCCACTGGTAGGAAATCCCGTTGCGGCCCCGGATAAAGCCCGTGCTGGCGGTGACTTGCGCGTTGGCAAAGGGCGCGGTCAGGCGCGACAGCCATGTCGGCTCGGCCACCGCATCATCGTCGATGAAGGCCACGACGGGGCCAGAGGCCATGGCCAGCCCGGCATTGCGGGCGGCGCTGATGTTGGCTTCGTCAAATGTCACGCATTTCAGCGGCAGCGGCAGGTTCTCCGCCTGCCGGATCGCCTCGGGGTCGGCCACCACGATCAGCTCAAAATTCGGGTGATCCTGCTGGGTTAGAGCCACAATGCAGCGCATCAGCGCCGCCGCGCGGTGGCGGCTGACGACGATCACGCTGACGGGGGCCATGGTCATGCAAGCGCGGCCAATGCGGCCTCGATCACCGACACGTCGGAGGGGTTGTTTAGCTCCCAAAACGTCAGGCCTTTGCCATCGACCTGCACGCACAGCACTTGCCGCCCGTTTTCGAGGAAGCGGAGTTGTTCCAGACCTTCAAGCGTCTCTAACGGGCCGATAGGCCAGCTTGGATAAGCGGCCAAAGCGGCGGGACGATAGGCGTAGACGCCGACATGGTGGAACACCGGGGTGTTTTCATCATCCGCGTAGAGGCGACCAGTGAAGGGGATCACCTCTTTCGAGAAATACAGCCCGCGCATCCCCGCGCCAAAAACCGCCGTTGTGCCACCAACCCGACCTGCCCGCCTGTCCGCCAGAAAGCCGTTCAACGCGCGACCATCGCAGCGCAACACCGGGGTGGCAATGTCCGCCTCGGGTGCCGCGCGCAGACCAGCGATCAGGTCTTCGACAAACCACGCAGGTGTCAGCGGCGCGTCGCCTTGCAGGTTCACCACAATGTCATACCCCGGCAACAAGGCGGCAACCTCGGCACAGCGTTCGGTGCCGTTTTGCGCGGTGGACGAGGTCATGATCACCTCGGCCCCAAAATCCGCCGCATGGTCGCGGATGCGGGTATCGTCGGTCGCGACCACCACGCGACTGACCCCGCGCACAGCCATGGCAGCCTCCCAACTGCGCCTGATCAGGGTCTTCTCGCCATCCGGGCCTTTCAGCGAAACCAAGGGCTTGCCGGGATAACGCGCGCTGGCATAGCGGGCCGGGATGACGAGAAGCACGCTCATTTTTGCAAGATCACGCCGGGGGCGTAGGCGATGAAAAACGGATTGTCCCAGCCTTGCTTGCCATAGGCCAAAGGCCTGTGATCATCAAAGCGCACCACATGACCGCCCGCGCCGCGCAAAACGGCATCGCCTGCGGCAGTGTCCCATTCCATCGTGCGGCCAAGCCGGGGATAAAGATCGGCCTCTCCAGTCGCCAGCAGACAGAATTTCAGGCTGGAACCCGCCGATTTCATATCCTTAAACGCGTATTTGGCGATGTACTCATCTGTCGCCGCATCACGGTGCGATTTTGAGGCCACCACCATCAGCGCAGTGTTGTCAGGCTTGGAGACGGAAAGCCGCGTCACCGGCCCCGCCGCATCCTTGGTAAAATCACCGGTTTCCTCAACCGTCGCCCCATCCGCCTGCGTGTAAAACAGCCGCCCCTGCGCCGGGGCATAGACCACGCCGCGCAACGGCACGCCATTCTCGACATAAGCGATATTCACGGTAAAATCGCCACGCCGCTGCACAAACTCTTTCGTGCCATCCAGCGGATCGACAATCAGAAAGGTTGAGGCGGTCAAAGCATGGCTGTCCGCCTGTTCCTCGGTGATCAGCACCACATCCGGGAAAGCTGCACGCAAGCCTGCCGAGATGATCGCATCGGCAGCCTCGTCGGCTTCTGTCACTGGGCTGGCATCGGATTTCGACCGCACCGCGAAATCCGGGCCATTGTAGACCTGCATGATGCGGTCGCCCGCTTCCAATGCCAGACGGCGAATGACGGGGATCAGATGGTCAAAGTTCATAGGCTCTCCTGACAAGCGCGTCATCGCATTGCCGTGTTGTTGATTAATTCAGACATCGCCTTTATCATCGGTTGCAGAGGGAACAGCAAGATTTCCTGCGCTATAATGGGCCACGCCCAAACATGAGGTTGCGGTAATGTTTCGCCCGGAAGTCAAACGCACCAAGGTGACCAGCGGTTTTGCCATGCTGGAGCTGATTTTTCACGCTGCCGTGCGCAACGTGCGCAAGCAGCATGGCAATGCGGTGATCGGGTTGCTGATGAGCATCACGCAGTCGGTGCTGATGGTGGTGATCATGGTGTTCATGTTCGACCTGTTGCAGATGCGCGGCTCGGCACTGCGCGGTGATTTCGTGCTGTATATCATGTCCGGGGTGTTCAATTTTGCCACCCATGCCAAGACGTTAAGTGCGGTGTCGAAATCCGATGGGCCAACCTCGGCGATGATGAAACACTCGCCGATGAACACCATCGTGTCGATTTCCTCGGCGGCACTCGGGGCGCTTTATCTGCAGACCCTGTCGGCGATGGTGATCCTGTTCTTTTACCACACGCTGTGGACGCCGATCACCATTTACGATCCCGTGCCAGTGATTGGCATTTACATGCTGTCCTGGGCCTCGGGCATTGGCGTGGGGATGATCTTCAAGGCCGCAACCCCTTGGCAGCCCGAGTTTTTCAGCATCGCGACCTCGATCTACGCCCGTGCCAATATGATCTTTTCCGGCAAGATGTTCTTGGCCAACGCCATGCCCTCCAGCCGTCTGCACTATTACACATGGAACCCGCTGTTCCATTCGATTGACCAAACCCGCGGCTACATGTTTCAGAACTATCATCCGCATAACAGCTCGATCGACTACACCATCTGGGTGACCTTCGTGCTGATCGTGATCGGCCTGATGGGTGAGAATTTCACCCGCAGGCATGTTTCTGCCAGTTGGGGTGCCGGGCGATGAAGCGGCTTTTGCTGTGCCTTGGCCTGCTGTGGCCGGGCTTGGCGGACGCGCAGGTGTTGACCGCGCTGTATGATGTGGCCGGGGTCACAGGGGATGATATGCTGAATGTTCGGGTCGGCCCAGATGCCGATAGCGCCGCTAGGGGCTGCTTGCCGCCCAATGCCAAAGCGGTTGACGTTGTGGTATCGCTGTAAAGCGCTGGCAGACCTGTTCGGACGGGATGTCTGACAAAGCCTTGGTATCCGCCTTGATCTGTTTCAGGCGGCAAGCCCGAACCAATCCGCAAAAACCCTGCATGGGTGCTGCCATTTGGCACCTTTGGCAGTCTGAATCCCCGCCCACAATCCAAACCCGGCAATTTTTCCGATCATTGATTAGGTTTTACCCCCCACGCAGCGCTTGCAGGGTCAAATCAGCCTGCCTATATACGCCCAGAAGCCGGAAACGGGCAGTAGCCCTTCCGGGTCTCATGGGATCGGGACGGAATGCCTGCTTGGGTTCCGCACCACAACATCGCCTACGGAAAGGGACCACTCATGGCCAAAGTCATCGGTATTGACCTCGGGACGACCAACTCTTGCGTTGCCATCATGGACGGCTCGCAGCCCCGGATCATCGAAAACTCGGAAGGCGCGCGCACCACGCCGTCTATCGTCGCCTATACGGAAACCGAGCGTCTGGTCGGTCAGGCTGCCAAGCGGCAGGCTGTCACCAACGCCAGCAACACCATCTTCGCGGTCAAGCGGTTGATCGGGCGTCGTCATGACGATCCGGTGATCGTCAAAGATCAGAAGAACATGCCGTACAAGATCGTCAACGGTGGCAATGGCGATGCTTGGGTCGAAGTGCGCGGGGAGAAGTATTCTCCGGCGCAGGTTTCGGCTGTCATCCTGCAAAAGATGAAAGAAACCGCTGAAAGCTACTTGGGCGAAACCGTCACCCAAGCCGTGATCACGGTTCCGGCCTATTTCAACGACGCGCAACGCCAAGCCACCAAAGACGCGGGCCGCATTGCTGGTCTGGAAGTTTTGCGTATCATCAACGAGCCGACCGCAGCCGCACTGGCCTACGGTCTGGACAAAAAAGAAGCACGCACCATCGCGGTTTATGACCTTGGCGGCGGCACGTTCGATATCACCATTCTGGAAATCGACGACGGCTTGTTCGAGGTGAAATCCACCAACGGCGACACCTTCCTTGGTGGTGAAGACTTCGACATGCGCATCGTCAATTACCTGGCGGATGAGTTCAAGAAAGAGCATGGCGTTGATCTGTCCTTGGACAAGATGGCGCTGCAACGCCTGAAAGAAGCGGCTGAAAAAGCGAAGATCGAGCTTTCGTCCAGCCAGCAGACCGAGATTAACCAGCCTTTCATCTCGATGGACAAGAACTCCGGCCAGCCGTTGCACTTGGTGGTCAAACTGACCCGCGCCAAGCTGGAATCTCTGGTCGATGATCTGGTCAAAAAGTCGATGAAGCCCTGCGCTGCCGCGTTGAAAGACGCTGGCATCTCGATCGGCGACATTGACGAGGTTGTTCTGGTCGGCGGTATGACCCGGATGCCGCGCGTTCTGGAAGAAGTCACCAAATTCTTCGGTAAAGAGCCGCACAAGGGCGTGAATCCCGATGAAGTCGTGGCCGCTGGTGCCGCCATTCAGGCGGGCGTGCTGCAAGGCGACGTCAAAGACGTGGTTCTGCTGGACGTGACTCCGTTGTCCTTGGGGATTGAGACCCTCGGCGGCGTGTTCACCCGCCTGATCGACCGCAACACCACGATCCCGACCAAGAAGTCTCAGGTGTTCAGCACGGCGGAAGACAACCAGAACGCCGTGACCATCCGCGTCTTCCAAGGCGAACGCGAAATGGCTGCCGACAACAAGATGCTGGGCCAGTTCAATCTGGAATCGATTCCCCCAGCCCCGCGTGGTCTGCCGCAGATCGAGGTGACATTTGACATCGACGCCAACGGCATCGTGTCGGTGAAGGCCAAAGACAAAGGCACCAACAAAGAGCAAGCGATCACCATTCAAGCCTCGGGCGGTCTGTCCGACGAGGATATTGAGAAAATGGTGAAAGACGCTGAGGCCAATGCCGAAGCCGATAAAGAGCGTAAAGAGCTTGTGGAATCGAAGAATCAGGCCGAAAGCCTGATGCACTCGACCAAACGTTCGTTGGCAGAACACTCTGACAAGGTTGATCCTTCGACCGTCGAAGTGATCGAACTGGCAATGTCGGCGCTGGAAGATGCGTTGGCGACGGAAAACGCTGGCAAGATCAAAGGCGGCATCCAGAACCTGACCGAAGCGGCGATGAAGCTGGGCGAGGCGATCTACAAAGCCTCGGCAGACCAGGCCGACGGTAAGGATGAGGATGAGCAGCGCGGCGTGGATGAAGATATCATCGACGCTGACTTCGAGGATCTCGGGAACAACAAGCGGAAGTAAGCCGCCAGGAACCAAAACAGGGCGGCCCAGCTAAGGGCCGCCCTGCCGCGTTCCCGTGAAGGGGTTTTGCATGGCAAAGCGCGATTATTACGACATTCTCGGTGCCTCCAAGGGCGCTTCCGCAGAGGATTTGAAGAAGGCTTACCGGGTGAAAGCGAAAGAGCTTCACCCCGACCGCAATTCCGACAATCCCAACGCCGAAGCCCAGTTCAAAGAGTTGAACGAAGCCTACGAGGTGATGAAAGACGCCGACAAGAAGGCGGCCTACGACCGTTATGGTCATGCGGCCTTTGAAGGTGGCATGGGCGGCGGCGGTCAACGCGGCGGTTATGCCGGCGGCAACGGCGATTTCGCATCGGCCTTCTCGGATGTGTTCGAAGACCTGTTCGGCAACTTCACCGGCGGCCGGGGTGGCGGCGGGCGTTCGCGCGCCCAGCGCGGGTCTGACCTGCGCTATAACCTGCGCGTCAGTATGGAAGAAGCCTTTGCAGGCGTTCAGAAAACCATCAACGTGCCGACTTCGGTGACCTGTGACATCTGCCACGGCACCGGGGCCGAAGGCGGCGCTGAACCTGTGACTTGCCCGACCTGTTCCGGCATGGGCAAGGTCCGCGCGCAGCAGGGTTTCTTCACTGTCGAACGCACCTGTCCCACCTGTAACGGTGCCGGCCAGATGGTGAAAAACCCCTGCAAAAACTGCGCAGGGCATGGCCGGGTTGAGAAGGATCGCTCCCTGTCGGTCAACATCCCGGCTGGGGTGGAAACCGGCACCCGTATCCGTCTTGCGGGCGAGGGCGAAGCCGGAATGCGCGGCGGGCCATCGGGTGATCTTTACATCTTTATCGAGATGAAAGAGCACGCGATTTTCCAACGCGACGGCGTGCATCTGTTCTGTCGCGTGCCGATCACGCTGGCCTCGGCGGCGCTGGGTGGTGAGATCGAAGTACCCACCATAGACGGCGGTAAATCGCGCGTCAAAGTGCCTGCGGGCGCGCAAACCGGCAAGCAGATGCGCCTGCGCGCCAAGGGCATGCCCGCGCTGCGCGGTGGTGGGTCTGGCGATATGGTGATTGAGTTGGCGGTGGAAACTCCGGTCAACCTGACCGCGCGGCAGAAGGAAATCCTGCGGGAATTCGACACGCTGGCGACCGATAACAACCCGGAAGGCACTTCATTCTTCTCAAAGGTCAAAGGCTTTTGGGACGGGATGAAAAGCTAAAATCAGGCGGGCAGCGATGCCCGCCTAATTCATCGGCGCGCCGCCTTCCTCTTTCCGCTTTGACACAAACGCCCCTAATGCCTCATCAATCGCAGGGTCCAGCGGCGGTTGTTCATACTCCGTCAGCAGTTGCTTCCAGACCAGATTCGCCCGCTCGCGCGTTTTGATGCCACCCTTACCAAGCCACGTCGTATGGTTGTCCCAATTCGACAAAAGCGGCGTGTAAAACGCCTGCTCATAGCGGCTCATCGTGTGATCCGAGCCAAAGAAATGCCCGCCCGACCCCACTTCGCGGATCGCGTCAAACGCCAAAGTCGCCTCATCGACCACCAGCGGCTTGAAATATTCCTGCATCATTTGCAGCATCTCGGCATCTACGATCAGCTTCTCAAAACTCGCCGTCAGCCCGCCATGCAGCCAGCCCGCCGCGTGTTCGATCAGATGCGCGCCGCCCATCATCGCGCCCCACAGCGACATCTGCGACTCGTAGGCCGCCTGTGCGTCGACCTCATTGGCCGCATTCACATTTGACGACCGAAACGGCACCCCGATCAGCCGCGCAAGTTGCCCCGAAGCCTGCGCCGCCTTGGTATATTCCGGCGTGCCAAACGCGGGCGCGCCGGAGCGCATATCGACATTCGAAGTAAAGCCGCCATACATCACCGGCACGCCCTTTCGCACGATCTGGGTCAAAGCAATCCCCACCATCGCCTCGGCGTGCTGCATCACCAGTGCCCCCGCCAGCGTCACCGGGCTCATCGCGCCCGCCAAAGTGAACGGCGTGATCACCACCACCTGACCGAACTCCGCCATGGTCATCAGCCCCTCAGCCATCGGGATATCCAGTTGCAACGGTGAGTTGGTGTTGATGATGCCCAGCAGACAGGGCCTGTCGCGCAACCCCTCCGGCGTGGTGCCCAAAGAAATCGCCGCCATCTCGATGCCGTCCAACGTGCGCGCTTGCCCCAAGGTTTCGGTCTGCCAGTTCTTATCCAACAGCCGGATTTGCGCATGAAAGCAGTCGAGATAGCGGGTGTCGGCGGGCAAATCCATCGGCTCGAACGGATTGCCGCCGCTTTGGTGGATCACGTTCAGGCTTTGGATCAGCTTCAGATAATCCTGCATTTCGGCAAAACTGCCTGTCCGGCGCCCACCGTCATTGTCCATCACATAAGCCGGCCCACCGACTGACGCGAACACGCAATCAGCGCGGCCAAACCGCAAACTCCGCGCCGGATTGCGCGCCTCTAGCCCGAAAGTGCGCGGCACAGTAGCAAGCAAACTGCCGACCAAATCCGCATCCAGCCGCACCGTATCGCCCGAAACCTCTGCCCCCGCCTGTGCAAACAACGCCCGCGCTCGTGGTTCCAAAACCGCCATGCCAATCTCGGCCAGCACCCGCAAAGCCGAGGTGTGGA
This sequence comes from Cypionkella sp. TWP1-2-1b2, assembly GCF_049896245.1. Taxonomy (NCBI): domain Bacteria; kingdom Pseudomonadati; phylum Pseudomonadota; class Alphaproteobacteria; order Rhodobacterales; family Paracoccaceae; genus Cypionkella; species Cypionkella sp. TWP1-2-1b2. The sequence continues at coordinate 56,100 of NZ_JAFCTX010000004.1, forward strand.
TCGCCATCACATGATCCGCCGACAGCACTTCGGTCGGCGGATAAGGCCGCGGCACTTGGCCGAACGGCGACTGATGCAGCGCGCCCATCGTGCGCGGGCCACGGGTCGCGCTACGTTTGCGTGGAGTGGGATCGGTCATAGCAATCCTTTCAGCGGTGGTTTTTCACGCCGCAAAACGGGCTCGACAAGCCCACCAAATCCGCGTGCGAAGCGATGCGCCGAATAGACCGCATCGGCGATGGACGACGGTTGCAAGCAATCGCCCACGCGCGAAACCGCAACGCCAGCGGCCAGCAAGGGCGCGTAAAGATCATCCACGGGGACCCGGCCCGTCACCACAATCAGCGTGCCGCAAGCCCGCCCAATCTCGCGCCCAGTATAGGCGCAGGCCAGCCGCACCGCGTCGTCGCTTTGCCCCAACAGCAGATGCGAGGCGACAATTTCCACCCCCGCCTGCAGCAACCGCGTCTGCACAAAGCCCTGCTCATCGGTCAGCACCGTCCAACTTGACGCCACCGCATGAGGGGTCACATAGATCACCGCACGGCCCAGCGCCCGCAACCGTTGCGCCAAAGCGCCGCCCATAAAATAATGCTCGTCATCATAGATCACCACCGGGCCGTCCACAGCGGCCCCGGCAAAAATATCGTCAGGAGTCAGCGCCTTGGGCAGATCGAGCGGCTGCATCCCCGCCACCCCAACTCCGTCGCGACGCCAGTGCGACCCCGTGGCCAGCACCACATGATCGGCACCAAAATCCGCAATGTCACCCGCCGTCATCTGACTGCCGGGATAGACCTGCACATTGTCCAGCTTGCCGATCATATGCGCCCGCCAATCGCGCACCCTGATCCACGTTGCCAAACCGGGCAGCGTCGATTCGCGTAAAATCCGCCCGCCCAAAGCATTGCCCGCCTCGGCCAGCGACACGTCAGCACCCCGCCGCCCCAAACTCAACGCCGCTTCCAACCCCGCTGGCCCAGCGCCGACCACCAACACCTTCTGCCGCTTCGGCAGCACAGCAATCCGCTCGGGATGCCAGCCCTGCCGCCACTCCTCGGCCATCGTTGGGTTTTGCGTGCAGCGCAGATGCACCGCCTCATTGTTGGCGGCGCGGCAGATGTTGCAGCCGATGCACTCACGGATTTCGTCCGCGCGACCCTCGCGGATTTTCAACGGCAGGAACGGATCGGCGATTGATGGCCGCGCCGCGCCGATGAAATCCTGCACACCACGCTTGATCTGCGCCACCATCGTCTCGGGCGAGGTAAACCGCCCCACCGATACCACTGGCTTCGTCGTCAGGCTTTTCACAAATGCCACATAGGGGTCCTGAAACCCCTCGCCGCTGAACCGCGCCGATTTGCTGTCATTGCCCAGCGCGCCCGCGATATTCACGTCCCATAGATCGGGCAACTCGGCCAGCATCTCAATCACCTCGCGCCCCTCGCCCGCACTGGTGATACCGCGCGGGCCATGCAGTTCATCGACCGCCAGCCGCACCGCCACGGCGCAGGTGTCGCCGACCGCTTCCTTGGTATCCTCAATCATCTCGCGCAGCAGCCGCACCCGGTTTTCCAACGACCCGCCATAGGCATCGCCGCGCGTATTGCTGCGGCCTGACAGGAACTGAAACGGCAGGTAATCATGTCCCGCATAGACATAAACAATATCAAACCCGGCCCGCTTGGCGCGCAAGGCCGCATCGCGCTGCCAGCCGCGAAACGCCTTGATATCGCTGGCATCCATCGCCCGCGCTGTGGTCGGCAGATGGAACATCGCGGGCTGCACATCCGGCGCAATCCCCGGCAGCCGCGTCATACGGTTCGACGCATGTGCGCCGCCATGCCACAGCTCAATCCCCGCCAAGCTGCCATGCGCGTGGATCGCATCCGCCGTCAGCGCCAGCGCCGGAATATCGCTGTCATCCCACAGGGTCAGAAAGCCGTGCGGGCTGTCGTCCGAACTTGGATGGATCGAACAATACTCGGTGCAGACCACGCCCCAGCCGCCTTCCGCCTTCATGCCGCGCAAAGCTGCGCCTGCTTGCGGGCGCTGCCAGCCCAAGCCTGTGGCATGCGGAGTCTGATAGAATCGGTTCGGCGCCGTGACAGGCCCGATCCGCACAGGCTCAAACAGGATCGCGTGGGTGGGGTCCATCATCGCCTCATTGTTGAATGATCGTATAGTATGTTCGGATACTTTGGTGCGTCAATGGCCTTAAATTTATGTTGCCAAGTGACCTATGCTTGTTACATGATCGTTCAACAAGAGGATAACATGCCGCACATTCAAACCGCGTTCCCACATCAGGTGCAGACCATCGAAACCCTCTGGGTGCCGCTGCCCGATGGCACGCGGCTGGCGGCAAAGCTGTGGTTGCCCGATACTGCGCTGACCGGGGCTGCCCCGGTTCCGGTCTTGCTGGAATACCTGCCCTACCGCTTGCGCGACGGCACCCGCACCCGCGATCAGGGCCTGCATATGTATGTCGCGGGTCACGGCTATGCCTGCATCCGGCTGGACATTCGCGGCACTGGCGACTCTGAAGGCGTGATCACGGGCGAATATACCGAACAAGAGCAGCTTGACGGCGTCGCCGCGATAGACTGGCTGGCGCAGCAACCGTGGTGCGATGGCCAAGTCTCGATGATCGGCATTTCATGGGGCGGCTTCAACGGGTTGCAAATCGCCGCGCGCCAGCCTGCGGCGCTGAAATCCATCATCACCGTGGGCTCCACCGATGACCGCTACGCCACCGATATCCATTGGATCGGCGGCTGTCTGTCGAAGGATAACTTTGACTGGTCCGCCACGATGTTCTCCGGCAACGACCTGCCGCCTGATCCGCAAGTGGTGGGTGAGGCGTGGCGCGCGATGTGGATGGATCGTATCCAAGCCAACCAACCGTGGATCATCGAATGGCTGCACCATCAGCGCCGCGATGATTACTGGCGGCAAGGCTCGATCTGCGAGGATTTTTCGGCGATCAAAATCCCGGTCTATGCAATCAGCGGCTGGGCCGACAATTACTCCGAAGCCGTCCCGCGCCTACTAGCCAATCTGCAAGGCCCCCGCCTTGGCCTGATCGGCCCTTGGGCGCACTCCTATCCCCACGAAGTCATGGTCGAGCCCGCCATCGGCTGGCTGCAAGAACTGGTGCGCTGGCTGGATCATTGGACCAAGGCCATCGACACTGGCATGATGGATCAGCAGATGTATCGGGTCTGGATGCAAGATTATGTGCCACCGCACACCTGCTACCACGCCCGCCCCGGTCGTTGGGTTGCCGAGGACTCATGGCCCTCGCCACGCATCCATCCTGAACACATGGCCCTAGGCAGTCACGGCGTCCTCGGCGGCACAGGCAACGGCACCCAGCAAATCTGCTCCCCGCTTTGGGTCGGCCTGACTGCCGGAGAAGTGGGTCGCTACGGCAATGATGCCGACTGGGCGACAGACCAGCGCGAGGATGATGGCGGCTCGCTGGTATTCCTATCCGCCGCCCTGACGGAACAGAAAGAAATCCTCGGCGCGCCGCAACTACACCTCACCTTCTCCAGCGACAAACCTCAGGCCCTCGTCGCCGTCCGCCTGAATGATGTTGCCCCCGACGGCCGCTCTACCCGCGTCGCGGTCGGCCTCTTGAACCTGACCCACCGCGACAGCCACGAACACGCCACTCCCCTTACGCCGCACGAAACCTACACCGCCACCGTTGACCTAGACGATATCGCCCACGCCTTCCCATCCGGCCACCGCATCGCGGTCTCAATCTCAACCACCTATTACCCGATCGCCTGGCCCTCGCCCGAACTGGCTACCCTCACCATCCATCTTAGCGAAAGCCACCTCACCCTCCCCATCCGGCCCCCAAACCCCAAAGACGCCACCCTGCCCACCTTCGGCCAGCCCATCCGCGCCCCGCAAACCCCGCACACCTACCACCCGGTTGAAAACCCGCCCAAGCGCCGCGTCACCCGTGATCTGCTCTCCGGCAAAATGACCGTCGATTTCCCGCGCTGGACCTACAGCAAAACCATGCCCGACATTGGCCAAACCCAAACCGCCACTGGCATCATCAGCCACGAAATCGTCGACGGCGACCCACTCTCTGCCGTCACCCTCACCCACTACAAAGCGACCATGCAGTTCCCCGACCACACCATTCACCACCACTCCACCGGAAAAATGTCCTGCACAGCCACCCATTTTCGCGTCCAACAAAGCCTGAAAATCCACGAAGCCGACACCCTGATATTTGAGCGCCAATGGGATGAGGAGATCGCGCGTGATATGGTCTGACCAATGCTGACCTATGCGATCAAACGCATCGCCCTCGCGGTGCTGATCCTGTTTGTGGTCATGCTGGCGATGTATGGCATGGTGTTTCTGGTGCCCGGCGATCCCGCCAGCGTCGCCCTCGGCCCCCGCGCCACCCCGGCGCTGAAAGCCATGCTGTCTGAAAGGATGGGCCTAGACCAACCCGTCGCCGTGCAAATCTGGCGCTTCTTTGCCAATGCCGCGCAGGGCGATCTTGGCATAGACGTCTGGTCCAAACGCCCGGTGCTGGATCAAATTTTTGAGGCCTTCCCGCAAACCTTGCTGCTCGGCACCGTCGCCCTAAGCTGGGCGCTGACCCTCGGCATCACGCTCGGAGTCCTCGCCGTCGTCTATCGCGGCACGATGATCGACCGCGCCCTCGGCCTCGTCTCGGTCAGCTTCATCTCGGTGCCGTCCTTTGTTGTCGCGATCTACCTGCTCTTGATCTTCGCGGTCTGGCTGCAATGGCTGCCTGCCATCGGCGCGGGCAAAGCCGGAGACATCCCCTCGCAAATCAAGGCGTTAATCCTGCCCGCCATCGCCGTTGGCATCGGCTGGGTCGGCTACCTCGCCCGCATGGTCCGCGCCTCAATGCTAGAGATTATGGCCGCCAACCACATCCGCACCGCCCGCGCCTTTGGCCTGCCCGAACGCAAAGTCGTCACCCGCTACGCCCTGCGCCTTGCCATCGTGCCCACCATTTCGGTGATCGCCGTTGGCCTCGGCAGCATCCTGTCCAGCGCGGTCTTCGTCGAAACCGTGTTCTCGCGCCCCGGCATCGGAACGCTGATCACCGGGGCCGTGTTCAAGCGCAATTACCCCGTTGTGATGGGCACCGTGCTGGTGACAACCGCCTTCTACCTGCTGGTGATCACCTGCGCCGACCTGCTGATCGCCAAGCTAGACCCGAGGGTGCGCGATGCGCTGGCCCGCTAACCTGCGCGCGCTGCGGGCGCTGATCCGCGATCCGATGGGGCTGATGGGCCTGATCCTTGTCACTCTGTTCATCCTGATGGCCGTGGCCGCCCCGATCCTCGCCCCCTACGATCCCCTCGCCCTTGACGTGCGCGCCAAACTGCAAGCCCCCAGCCTTGCGCATTGGCTTGGCACCGATCAGCTGGGCCGCGATACCTTATCCCGCATCATCTACGGCGCACGCACCGCCCTGACCATCGCCCTCACCGCCATCGGCCTTGCTGGCAGCATCGGCATTGTCTTGGGTCTGATCGCAGGTTACGGCCCGCGCTGGCTCGACGCCGCGCTCGTCCTCATTTTCGACGCCCTGAACTCCCTGCCAATGATGATGTTCGCCCTCGCCATCATCACCGTGCTTGGCCCCGGCACAGGCACGCTGATCCTTGTTGTCGTCCTCGTCTCAATTCCCGGCTATGCCCGCCTGATCCGCGCCCAAACCCTGAGCTTACGCAGCGCCGATTTCATCGTGGCCGAGCAAGCCATCGGTGCGGGCACCCCCCGCATCCTGCTGCTGCACCTGCTGCCCAACGTGTTCGGCCCGCTCTGTATCGTGCTGTCGATGGATATCCCCGTGGTGATCATGCTGGAAGCTGGCCTCAGCTACCTCAACCTCGGCGTCAAACCCCCGACGCCGTCATGGGGCAACATCCTCTACGACGGCTACACCGCCATCCGCACCTCCAGCACCCTCGTCATCGCCGCCGGTGCCCCCCTCGTCCTCGCCACCCTCGGCTTCACCTTCCTCGGCGAAGGCCTGCGCGACGCCCTCGACCCGCGCTTTGCCACCGCGAGGCCGCGATGACGCAGCCCCTGCTAGAAATCGACGCCCTCAGCATCGCCTATCACAGCGACCACGGCAAACTTTCCGCCCTGCGCGGGGCCAGCCTGATCGCCCGCGCAGGCGAAGTCATTGGCATCGTCGGTGAAAGCGGCTGCGGCAAATCCACCCTTGCGGCGAGTGTGATCAATCTGCTGCCACAAGCCGCCGAAGTCACTAGCGGAGCCGTCCGTTACAAGGGCCAAGACATCCTGCGCCTGCCGCCTGAGGCCCAGCGTGCCCTGCGTGGCCAAGACATTGCGATGATCTTCCAAGACCCGGTGACCGCTTTTAACCCGGTGCTGACCATGGGCGCGCAACTGGTCGATTTCCAGCATGCCGCGCAAATCCCCCGCGCTGAAAAACTAAACCGCGCCCGCGCCCTGCTGGCCCGTGTGGGGATGCCCGACCCCGACCTCACCCTGCGCCGCTACCCGCATCAACTGTCGGGCGGGATGCGTCAACGCGTCGCCATCGCCGCCGCCTTGTTGATGAACCCCACCATTCTTGTCGCCGATGAACCCACCACCGCGCTGGACGTGACGATGGAGGCGCAAATCATCCACCTGCTGCGCGATCTGCGCCGCGACTATCAAGGCGCAATTCTGGTAATAACGCACCATCTCGGCGTCGTCGCCGAGCTCTGCGACCGCGTCTACGTCATGTATGCTGGCGAGGTGGTCGAGGAAGCCCTTGTCGACGACCTGTTCCACGCCCCCCGCCACCCCTACACCAGCGCCCTGATCGCCTGCGATCCCGGCCATTTCGACCAAGCCACCCCGATCCTGCCCACCATCCCCGGTCGTCTCCCCGATCTGCGCACCCCGCCCATCGGATGCGGCTTCGCACCCCGCTGCCCCCTCGCCAGCGAAATCTGCGCCACCCCACCGCCCCGCATCCAAATCTCGCCCACCCAATCCGCGCTGTGCCACAAGGCCGAGGCGCAGCCATGACCCTGCTCTCCGTCCAAAACCTCGCCCTCGACCTCCCCCTCTCGGGCGGCCTCCTCTCCGCCCTGAACCCCAAATCCCGCCGCACATTACAAATCTTCGCCGACGTATCCTTCACCCTGAACCCCGGTGAAACCCTTGGCCTAGTCGGCGAATCTGGCTCTGGCAAAACCACCCTCGCCCGCGCCCTGCTGGGCCTGACCCCCACTACAAACGGCACCATCCACTTCGACCAAACCCAGCGCCGCACCCCCAAAGATTTCACCGCCATGCGCGCGAACACCGCGATGATGTTCCAGGACGCCATCGCCTCGCTCTCCCCCCGCATGACCATCGGCGCGCTGCTGGCAGAACCCCTCACCATCCACGGCCAACCCGCCCCCAAAGCCAAAATCGCCGAGATGCTGGCCCTAGTCGGCCTCCCCCCCGATTTCGCCACCCGCTACCCCCACGAACTTTCCGGTGGCCAAGCCCGCCGTGTCGGCGTCGCCCGCGCGCTGGTGCTGAACCCCAAACTGGTGATCGCCGATGAGCCCACGGCTGGCCTTGATGTCTCGGTCCAAGGCGAAATCCTTAACCTGATGACCGACCTCAAGACCCGCCTGAACCTCAGCTACCTGATCATCAGCCACAACCTAGCGATGGTCCGCCACGTCTCGGACCGCATCGCGGTGATGTATCTGGGCCGATTGGTCGAGATCGGCCCCACGAGGCAGACCTTCGCCCAGCCCCTGCACCCCTATTCCCAAAGCCTGATCGCATCCGAGCCGCTACCAGACCCACGCAAGCGCCGCCAAGACCTTGCGATCAAAGGTGAAATCCCCAGCCTGCTCAACCGCCCCAAGGCCTGCGTCTTCCAAAGCCGCTGCCCCCTCGTTCAACCGATCTGCCGCACCGATCCCCCCACCTTGCGCGAAATCAGCCCCGCCCGCTTCGTGCGCTGCCACTTCGCCACACCCACAGGAGCCCTATCATGACCCAATGGCGCACCGACCGTCGCGGCTTTCTGCAAACCGCAGGCGCAGCCCTTGCCGCCCTGACCCTGCCCGCCAAATTCGCTTGGGCGGCCGAAGGCGACACCCTGCGCATCCGCGCAACCGCCGATTTCCAATGTCTCGACCCGAAAAACATGATCGGCGAGCTGGATGAGATCATCCCCCGCTGCACCCAAGTCGCCCTCGTCCGGCTTGGCGACATGCGCGATGGCAACAAATGGCAGCCTTGGGGTGCCGAGAAAATCGACTGGATCGACCCCACCAAGATCGGCTTCACCCTGCGCGAAGGCCTGCAATGGTCGAACGGCTTCGGCCCCGTCACCCCCGAGGATGTGAAATTCTCGTTCGAGCGTATCGCAGGCAGCGATTCCGCCTGGGCCTACCAATTCGAAAAACTCGACCATGTCGAAGTTATCGACGCGCGTTCCGGCATCATCCATCTGAAAGAGGCCTTCGCCCCCTTCATGGTGATCGCGCTGCCCTATTACGGCGGCAATATCATCTGCAAAGCCGCCACCGAGAAAGTCGGCGGCAGCTACACCACCGAAGCCCCCGCCGAGTGTGGCCCCTACCGTTTTGCCGCGTGGGAGCAGAATCAGAAAATCACCCTCACCGCCAACCCCGATTGGACAGGCCCAAAACCCGCCTTCGCAACCGTGGAAATCTACATCGTCAGCGATGATCAGGCCGCCCAACTGGCATTCGAGGCTGACGCCTTCGATTTCACCAAACTCGCCGTCAACGCCACCGCCCACATCAAAGCGGCAATGCCCGCGAACTCCACTTTGATCGAGGCGCAATCCACCCGCTATTCATGGCTGGTGATCAACCAGAATGCCGAGCCGCTGAAGGATATCCGCGTCCGCCAAGCCATCCAATACGCCTACGACAGCGACGCCGTGCTGCTGGGCGCTTACGACGGTCTTGCCACCAGATCGACCGGAGTCGTCCCGCCCACGGGCCCCTTCGCCCGCGCCGCCAACCTGATCCCCACCCGCGATGTTGAAAAAGCCAAGGCGCTGCTGGCCGAGGCTGGCGTGTCCGACCTGACCCTCACCCTCGTGGCGCTGACCGACAGCACCACCCAAGCCATCGCGCAAATCTTTCAGGCCAATATGGCCGAGGCAGGCATCACCGTCGAAATCCAGCCGACTGAGGACGCCGCCTATTGGTCCGCAGGCGACAAGACCGCAGGCGATGGCTATAAATCCTTGGAACTGGCGCTGATGAACTTCGCGGGTGGCATTGATCCGACCGAAAACCTTGTCTGGTTCCGTCCCGATCAGATTGGCATCTACAACTGGGCCCTCTTCGACAGCGCCGAGTTTGAAGCCCTCTACCAGCAAGGCCTGACCGAACAGGACGAGGCCAAGCGCAAGGCGATCTTCAACAAGATGGAAGACCTCATGGAAGCCTCCGGCGATTTCATCTTCATCTGCTTCGAGCCCTACATCGCCATCCACAACAGCAATATCAAACCGGTGATCATGGCAGACGGCCATCCTGACCCGGTGATGTTTACCAAGGCTTGAACGCCGCCGCGCAATAGGCGACATCAACCGGGCTGGGCGATACAGCCCGGCACACATCCAAGGCAAATGATGACCAGCACCGCCCCGAAATACAGCCGCATGACATCCGAGCAGCGCTCGGTCAGTCTGGTGCAGGCGGGTCTGGCCTGCCTCGCCCGCGGCGGGATTCTGGAATTTACCATCGACAATATCTGCAATGAAGCAGGCGTGTCGCGCGGCCTGATCACCCATCATTTCAAATCGAAAGATGGCCTGTTGGTCGCGGTTTACCGCACGATGTATGAACGCCTGCACAGCGGGCTAGAGGCGCCAAATCCGAAAAAATCCCGCCTGCTGGCGATCCTTGACGCCATGTTCGCACCCGAGTTTTTCAGCCGTGAGGAGTTGAACATCTGGCTCGCCCTGTGGTCCGAAATCGTCAACAACCCCGCGCTGAAACGCGAACACCGCCGCCAATACACCCGCTACCGCCGCGATCTGGAAACTGCGCTGGCCGAGGTTGCCACCGCGCGCGGCCTGACGGTTGACGTGAAATCCCTCGCTCAAATGCTGATCGCCTTGGTGGATGGCTTGGGGCTGGAGCGCTGCATCGAGCCAAAACTGCTGTCGCCCAAAGCCGCCAAGCAAATCTGCATCTCAACGCTGGAACTGGCTTTGGGGCCGCTTTAGGCACGGAATTTGCGGCCAATATCGCCAGTTTTGCAGCGTTTCATCTACATATAGTGGCGGAACAACCCAAACACACAAGTCATTCCCAGCGGGGAAGACTTTTCAGACCCGGCCATCAGCGCAGCCACATCCTTTGGGCAGTCTCACCCGCGCTTCACGCTGGCCGTCACATAGTTGCAAGACAAATCCCGCGCCGAGGTAGACCATTTCCAACTAATCGGGTTGAACACCATCCCCTTGCGGTCCACAGGATCAAGTCCGGCCTTGCGGATCAGATCGTAAAGCTCGTCCGGCTTGATGAACTTCGCCCAGTCATGCGTGCCTTTCGGCAGCCAGCGCATCACCCATTCCGCGCCGATGATCGCCATCACAAAGCTTTTCGCGTTGCGGTTCAGGGTTGAACAAATCATCAAACCGCCCGGTTTCAGCAACTGCTGGCACGCTGTCAGATAGCCCTGCGGACCCGCGACATGCTCGACCACTTCCATGTTAAGCACCACGTCAAACTGCTCACCACTCGCCGCCAAATCTTCCGCCGTGGTATGGCGGTAATCAATCACCAACCCCGATTGCGCCGCATGAACCTGCGCCACCGGAATGTTGCGCGGCGCCGCATCCGCCCCCACCACATCCGCCCCCAACCGCGCCATAGGCTCCGACAGCAACCCGCCGCCGCAACCAATATCCAGAATCCGCAGTCCCTTGAACGGCAGGGCTTGCGTCAAATCCCGATCAAACTCCGCCGCGATTTGCGACGTAATATAATCCAGCCGGCACGGGTTCATCAGATGCAACGGCTTGAACTTGCCCTCGGTATCCCACCATTCTGCGGCCATCGCCTCAAACTTTGCGACTTCGGCGGGGTCAATCGTGTTGGTCTGGCTCATCGGAACTCCTTGCGCGCCGGGCGGTGGTGGCGCACTCTGACCCGACTATATAGGACGAATATGGATCACAGATCAGGGCAAAAGCGCGCATCGGAATATCTTTACCCGCCGGTCGAGCCATTCGATCAGCAGATGCTGGATATGGGCGATGGCCACCGGATTTACGTCGAGCAATGCGGCCGCCCGGATGGCGTGCCCGTTCTGGTGCTCCACGGCGGGCCGGGGGGTGGCTGTAGCCCTGCAATGCGGCGCTATTTTGATCCTTCAGTTTATCGGGTGATCCTGTTCGATCAGCGGGGATGCGGGCGATCACGCCCGCATGCCTCGGTCGAGGATAACACCACCTGGCATCTGGTCCGCGATATCGAGGTGATCCGCAAGACGCTGGGCATCCAGCAGTTCATCCTGTTCGGCGGCAGTTGGGGCGCGACACTAGCCCTGATCTACGCGATCTCGCATCCAGATCATGTGCGCCACCTCGTGCTGCGCGGGGTTTTTCTGGCGACGCGGGCCGAGTTGAATTGGTTCTATGGCGGCGGGGCTGGCGCGTTTTACCCCGACCTGTGGGCGCGGTTTGTCGGATTGATTCCGCCTGCCGAGCGGGATGATCTTATCGCGGCCTATCATCGGCGGCTGTTTGGCGGCGATTTGGGTCAGGAAACCCAAGCCGCGCGGATCTGGGCAGGGTGGGAGAACGCGCTGGCTTCCGTATCATCCGAGGGGTTCATGGCGGGCGACGGCCCGGCAGATTATGCACGGGCTTTCGCGCGGCTGGAGAACCATTATTTCGTCAACGCGGCGTTTCTGGAATCGGACGGTTGGATTCTGCGTGAGAAGCACAAGATCGCCCATATCGGCGCGGATATTGTGCAGGGGCGGTTTGATATGATCTGCCCGCCGGTCTCTGCCTCTAAGCTGGCGGATGGTTGGGATAAGGCCCGGTTAAAGGTGGTGCCGATGGCGGGTCATGCGCTGTCAGAGCCGGGAATATCAGAGGCTTTGGTGGCCGCGATGGATGCTTTGCGGGACCGGTCCCAACTCGGAACCAAATAGAACCTTTGCAAAATAAACACGTTGCCCTTGCTGCGCTAAGATCCTTTCAACATTTCCCCCCCGATGAGGCCGCTATGATCGACTTTTCTGCTTTCCTTGCCCTTGCCAATACCCCGCTGGAAGCCTTCACACCCAAACCCACCAGCTTTGAGGGCGATCAGCAGGAAGCCTCAATCGCGCTGTTCACTTCCGCCGATGGTCGGGTTGAAATCGGCGTCTGGGAATGCACTCCGGGGCGCTTCACCGCCGACCGCAGTGCTGCGTCCGAATTCTGCCATTTCATCAGCGGCAAGGTTGAGATGACCCATGCCGATGGCAGCAAAGTCCAGCTTGGCGCAGGCGATGCGATTGCATTGCCGTTGGGCTGGAAAGGCGAATGGCGGGTGATTGAGCAGGTGCGGAAACTGTATGTGATCATGCAGGGATGATTGCCGTCTGAGATGCAGCTTGCAAACCGCAGGGGATCGGCCTATAGCGCTTGTAACAGCTGCTTCAGAGTCCAAACCTGAAGCTACCGATCGTCACACGCGGGCCTGTTGGCCCGTTTTTTGTTTTTGGAACATCATGTCTGATCTGATTGCCAAAACCGCTATGGATCGCCGCTTGGCCGATATCGTCACTCCGGTGATCGAAGGGCTGGGCTTTGAACTGGTGCGGATTCGTCTGATGGGTGGAGCGACCCGCACCTTGCAAATCATGGCCGACCGTCCCGACGGCGGGATTGAGGTGGATGATTGCGGTGAAATTTCCACTGCGGTTTCGGCGGTGCTGGACGTGGAAGACCCGATTGAGGAGAACTTCGTGTTGGAAGTGTCCTCGCCCGGCATCGACCGCCCGCTGACCCGTCTCAAGGATTTTGAGATGTGGAAGGGTTGGGAAACCCGCGTCGAGACCACCGAATTGATCGACGGCCGCCGCCGCTTCAAGGGCACTTTGGCCGGGGTTGAGGGCGAGGAAGTGCTGATCGAGATCGAAGAACCGACCGGCACTGTCACCATCGGTTTGCAGTTTGAATGGCTGGCCGATGCCAAGCTGATCCTGACCGACGAACTGATCACCGAAATGCTGCGGCAGAAGAAGGCCAGCGGCGTGATCGACGAATCAGCGTTTGACGAAATTGAAACATCTGAGGGCGACGAAGAAGACGCTCCAGAACCCACCAAACACTAAGCGGGAGAATTCCGATGGCGATTACCTCTGCCAACCAGCTTGAGCTTTTGCAAACCGCCGAAGCGGTGGCGCGCGAAAAGATGATCGAGCCCGAGCTGGTCATTCAGGCGATGGAAGACAGCCTCGCGCGGGCCGCAAAGTCGCGCTACGGCGCGGATATGGACATCCGGGTGAAGATCGACCGCAAGACCGGGCGCGCGACGTTTGCGCGCATTCGGACGGTGGTTGAGGATGATGGCGTCGAGAATCACCATGCGCAACTGACGGTGAAGCAGGCGAAAGATCACCTGAAAGACCCGGTTGTGGGTGACGAGATCATCGACGAAGTGCCCCCCGTTGATTTGGGCCGGATCGCGGCGCAATCGGCCAAGCAGGTGATCTTGCAGAAGGTCCGTGAGGCCGAGCGCGACCGTCAGTTTGAAGAATTCAAAGACCGCAAGGGCACGATCATTAACGGTCAGGTCAAGCGCGAGGAATACGGCAATATCATCGTCGATATTGGCCGGGGCGAAGCTATCTTGCGCCGCAACGAGAAAATCGGGCGTGAGTCGTACCGCCCGAATGACCGGATTCGCTGCTACATCAAGGATGTGCGCCGTGAAGCCCGCGGTCCGCAGGTGTTCCTCAGCCGGACCGACCCGCAGTTCATGGCGGAATTGTTCAAGATGGAAGTGCCGGAGATTTACGATGGCATCATCGAGATCAAGGCTGTGGCGCGGGATCCTGGGTCGCGGGCGAAGATTGCGGTGATCAGCTATGACAACTCGATTGATCCGGTTGGGGCTTGCGTTGGTATGCGCGGCAGCCGGGTTCAGGCGGTTGTGAACGAATTGCAGGGCGAGAAGATCGACATCATTCCGTGGAATGCCGATCAGGCGACGTTCCTGGTGAACGCCTTGCAGCCAGCGGAAGTGTCGAAAGTTGTGATCGACGATGACGCGGGCAAGATCGAAGTCGTGGTGCCGGATGAGCAACTGTCTTTGGCGATTGGTCGCCGGGGTCAGAACGTGCGTCTGGCCAGCCAGCTGACTGGTCTTGATATTGATATCGTGACGGAATCTGACGAATCGGCACGTCGTCAGGCTGAATTTGCCGAGCGCACCAAGCTGTTCATGGAATCGTTGGATATCGACGAGATGATGGCGCAACTGCTGGTATCGGAAGGCTTCGCGAACCTCGAAGAAGTGGCTTACGTTGAGGCAGACGAGTTGCTGTCGATTGACGGCTTCGATGAAGGCACGGCGGGCGAATTGCAAACCCGCGCGCGCGAATATCTGGAAGCGGTCAATACCAAGGCGATGGACGCCGCGCGGGCGCTGGGCGTTGAAGATAGTCTGGTTGAATTTGAGGGGCTTACCCCGCAAATGCTGGAAGCGCTGGCGCTTGACGGTATCAAGACGCTGGAGGATTTTGCGACCTGTGCCGATTGGGAATTGGCGGGTGGCTGGACCACGGAAAAAGGTCAGCGGAAGAAGGATGAGGGCGTTCTGGAGAAGTTTGACGTTTCGCTGGAAGAGGCGCAAACTTTGGTGATGACCGCCCGCGTGATGCTGGGCTGGGTTGACCCGACTGAACTGGCGCAGGCCACGGAAGAAGTCGACGAAGACGAGGAGGCCGAGGCCTGATTTAGGCCTCGGGGTATTACCGTGACACGCGGTGGCCGGGAAAATCTGCAAGACGACCCGGAACGCAAGTGCATTGTGACCGGGGAAGTTCAGCCAAAAGCGGGGTTGATTCGCTTTTGTCTGGGGCCGGAAGATCTGATCGTGCCGGATATTCTGGCACGGTTGCCGGGCCGGGGATTCTATGTCTCGGCTGATCGGGCGGCGATTGAGAAGGCGGCGAAGAAGGGTTTGTTCTCTCGCGCCGCGCGCCAACCGGTCAAGCTGCCGGATGATCTGGCTGATTTGGTGGAAACGCTGCTGCTCAGGCGGGTGGTTGATCTGATCAGTTTGGCCCGCAAGGCCAGCGGGGCCGTGATGGGCTATGAGAAGGTCAAGGAATGGCTGCAAAAGGACAAGGTGCGGGTGCTGTTGCAAGCCGCCGACGGGTCTGAACGCGGTAAGACGAAGCTGCGCGCGCCGGATGGCGAGGGGTCGTATATCGGCTTTTTGTCGGCGGAGGAATTGGGTTTGGCTTTCGGGCGCGAACGTGCGATACACGCCGCGCTTGGCGCTGGTGGACTCACGACGCGTGTTGTAGAGGAAGCGGCAAGGCTGGCTGGGTTGCGTGGGCAAACCGTTCAGCAGGATGGCGACGAGATCGCCTTGAAGGATACGTAGGACGCATGAGCGATACAGACGGCAAAAAACCCCTCGGCCTGGGTGGCGCACCTCGTTCCGGTCAGGTGAAGCAAAGCTTCTCCCATGGCCGCACGAAAAGCGTTGTGGTCGAGACAAAGCGCAAGCGCGTGGTCGTGCCAGTGGCTGCGGCCAAACCGGGCACGCCCGGAGCCGCGGCTGCGCCGGGGTCTGCATCACATCTGGGCGATCCGTCAAAACGCCCGGCTGGCATTTCCGATGCCGAAATGGAACGCCGTCTGGCGGCCTTGCGCGTGGCGAAAGCCCGCGAAGCCGAAGACAACGCGCGCCGGGCCGAAGACGACAAGGCGCGTGACGAAGAACGCGCCCGCAAGCGCGAAGAAACCGAGACCAAAGAGCGTGAAGAGCGCGAACGTCTGGCTGCGGCGAAAGCCAAGGCAGATGAAGAAGAACGCGTGCGCGTTGAAGCGGCTGCCGAGGCTGTATCGAAAGCTGCGGCCCGCAAAGCCGATGTGCTTGGCACCTCGCGTCGTCAACCGGCGGCACCTGAAAAGCCCGCCGAGGCTGCTGCACCGACAGCACGCGGCGAACGCGCTGACCGCAATGCGCCCGCAGCACAGCCGACCGCTGCCGAAACTGCTGCGCGTGCGCCTATGGGGGCCAAGCCCGCATTGGCGGTTCGCAAAGTGGACCGTGATCGCGAAGAACGTGAGCGTAACGCCAAGGCCAAGACCGATGACGGTCGCCGCACTGGTAAGTTGACGCTGAATGATGCGCTGGCCGGCGAGGGTGGTCGTACCCGCTCGATGGCCGCGATGAAGCGCAAGCAGGAAAAGGCGCGTCAGAAGGCATTGGGAATCGGCAAGCCCGAGAAGCAATTCCGCGACGTGCAACTGCCGGAAACCATCACGGTTGCTGAACTGGCGAACCGGATGACCGAACGCGCTGCCGATGTTGTCAAAAGCCTGATGAAAATGGGCATGATGGTGACGATGAACCAAGCCATCGACGCTGATACCGCTGAACTTGTGATCGAAGAATTCGGCCACAAAGCGGTGCGCGTGTCGGATGCTGACGTCGAACAAGCGATTGAGCTAGTGGCGGATGCCGAAGGCACCCGGATCACCCGGCCGCCGATTGTGACCATTATGGGCCATGTTGACCACGGCAAAACCAGCCTTCTGGATGCGATTCGTAAAGCGAATGTGGTGTCTGGCGAAGCCGGTGGCATCACTCAGCATATCGGCGCCTATCAGGTGACGACCGAAAAGGGTCAGGTTCTGACCTTCCTCGACACGCCGGGTCACGCGGCCTTTACCTCGATGCGCTCGCGCGGGGCTCAGGTGACGGATATCGTTGTGCTGGTCGTGGCGGCGGATGACGCCGTGATGCCGCAAACGATTGAGGCGATTGCCCATGCGAAAGCGGCGAAAGTGCCGATGATCGTGGCGATCAACAAGGTCGATAAATACGGCGCGGACCCGACCAAGGTGCGTACCGATCTGCTGCAACACGAAATTGTGGTCGAGCAGATGTCAGGCGACGTGCAGGACGTTGAAGTTTCGGCCAAGACAGGCCAAGGCATCGAAGAACTGCTGGAAGCCATTGCTTTGCAAGCCGAAATTCTGGAACTGCGCGCCAACCCGAACCGGGCTGCTGCGGGTGCTGTGATTGAAGCGAAACTTGACGTTGGCCGTGGCCCGATTGCGACGGTTCTGGTGCAGAACGGCACCCTGCGCAAAGGCGACATCTTTGTCGTCGGCGAGCAGTGGGGCAAAGTGCGCGCCTTGATCAACGACAAAGGCGAGCGGATTGACGAAGCTGGTCCCTCGGTTCCGGTTGAAGTGCTGGGCCTGTCGGGGACGCCTTCGGCGGGTGATACGCTGAACGTGGTGGAAACCGAAGCGCAGGCGCGGGAAATCGCGGATTACCGTTTGAAAACCGCGAAAGACAAACGCGCTGCGGCTGGGGCAGCGACGACGCTGGAACAGCTGATGGCGAAGGCCAAGGCGGATCAATCGGTGGCTGAACTGCCGGTGCTGGTGAAGGCTGACGTGCAGGGTTCTGCCGAAGCCATTGTGCAAGCGCTTGAAAAGGTTGGCAACGACGAGGTGCGTGTCCGCGTGCTGTCTTATGGCGTGGGGGCTATCACCGATACCGACGTGATGTTGGCGGAAGCTTCGAAATGCCCAATCATCGGGTTTAACGTTAGGGCCAATGCCTCGGCGCGGAACTCGGCGCATCAGAAGGGCGTGGAAATCCGCTATTACTCGATCATTTATGATCTGGTGGATGACATCAAGGCGGCGGCTTCGGGCTTGTTGAAGGCAGAGATTCGCGAGACGTTTATCGGTTACGCGACGATCAAGGAAGTGTTCAAGGTCACCGGCATTGGTCAGGTGGCGGGTTGCTTGGTTACCGAAGGCGTTGCACGTCGTTCGGCGGGCGTGCGCTTGCTGCGCGATAACGTGGTGATCCATGAAGGCACGCTGAAGACGCTGAAACGCTTCAAGGACGAGGTGAAGGAAGTCATCTCGGGTCAGGAATGTGGCATGGCGTTTGAGCGCTATGACGATGTGCGCGCAGGCGATGTCATCGAGATCTTTGAGCGTGAAGAAATTCAGCGCACTTTGGCTTGAATTGAGGCTCCCCGGCAACGGGGCAGCTTCAAATAGAAAAGGCCGGGGAAACCCGGCCTTTTTCTTTAAACTGATGCTGGATTCAAGATGCTTTGGCGCGGGCGACCGGGTAGCCCACGAAAGTCTTTTCATCGACTTTCACCATAATTTTACCATCGGCCATCTGGCCCACCAGCAAGCCTTGAATAGAAACGCAACTTCCAACAGAAATCGTTCGCAGCATGTGCCAATCCCCCAATCAGCGGTTATTTGCTTAAGACTAGGGATGATTCGTTAAGATTCCCACTACAATTTCGCCACATTTGCGGAAAAGTTGTGGAAATTTAGGGCGGTTTCTAAAGCCAGTCGCGCAGAATCGGGATCAGCGGCAGATCGGCGGCGGGCATCGGGTAGTCGCGCAGGTTTTGCGGGCGCACCCAAGCCAGATTTTGGCCTTCTTGCGGGGCGGGGATGCCCTCCCAACGGCGGCAGGCAAACAGCGGCATCAGCAGGTGGAAATCGTCGTAGCTGTGGCTGGCGAAGGTCAGCGGCGCGAGGCAGCTTTTCCAGGTGTCGATGCCGAGTTCTTCTTTAAGCTCGCGGATCAGGGCGAGTTCGGGGGTTTCACCGGGTTCGACCTTGCCACCGGGGAATTCCCACAGCCCCGCGAGGGATTTGCCTTCGGGGCGTTGCGCCAAGAGGACGCGGCCTTCGGGGTCGATCAGGGCGACGGCGGAGACGAGGAGGGTTTTCATGGGTCGCTCCGCTGAAATGGAGGAACCGGGGGCCAGCCCCCAGACCCCCGGGATATTTAGGAACAGATGAAATCAGGAGCGGTAGTCCGCGTTGATTTCGATGTAGCGGTTGGTCAGATCGCAGGTCCAGACCGAGCGTTTTGATTTGCCAAGCCCCATGTCGACGGCGATTACCAGATCGGACTGCAGCATATAGGCGGCACCGTCTTCCTCGCGGTAGTCAGGATTGCGCCAGCCGTTTTCGGCGACGAGAATATCGCCGAAGCGGATGCTCAGCTTATCGCGATCCGCCTCAGCGTCCGCTTTACCGATGGCGGCGACGATGCGGCCCCAGTTCGGGTCTTGGCCCGCGATGGCGGTTTTCACCAAGGGCGAGTTGGCAATGGCCATGGCGAGTTTATGGGCGTCGGCGTTAGAGGCGGCACCCGTGATGCGGACTTCGACGAATTTGGTGGCACCTTCGCCGTCGCGGATCACCTGATGCGCGAGGTCCATCATCACGCCGCGCAGGGCGGTTTCGAAGGCTTTCAGATGCAAGCCTTTCAGCTCGGCGGCTTCGGATTTTCCGGTGGCGGCGAGCAGCAGGGTGTCAGAGGTGGAGGTGTCGCTATCGACTGTGATGGCGTTGAAGGTGTCATCGGTGTTGCGCGACAGCAGTTTTTGCAGGTTGGTCTGGCTAATTTTCGCATCGGTGAAGATATAGACCAGCATCGTCGCCATATCCGGCGCGATCATGCCGGAGCCTTTGGCGATGCCTGCAATCTGGATAAGCCCGCCGTCACCCTGCACCGTGGCGGCAGCGCCTTTCGGGAAGGTGTCGGTGGTCATCATCGCGTGGGCGGCCATTTCTATGGCATCCTCGCGTAAGGAGGCTGCGAGTTCGGCGATTTTGTCGGTGATTTTGGCGTAGGGCAGCGGCTCGCCAATCACGCCTGTTGAGGACGAGAACACGCGGGCGGCGGGGATGCCCAAAGCGTCGGCGACGGCTATAGTCACGGCGGCAACGGCTTCATCGCCGACGCGACCCGTAAAGGCGTTGGAGTTGCCGGAGTTCACCACGATCGCCGCACCGCTATCTGCGGGGACTTTCAGCGCCAGCTTCGCTTGGCAATCGCGCACGCAGGCCGAGCGGGTGGTGGAGCGGGTAAACACCCCGGCCATCGCGGTGCCGGGGGCGAGGCGGACCAGCATCACGTCTTTGCGGTTCTGGTATTTGATACCAGCCTCAACGGCGGCAAACTCGACGCCCGCGATCAGGGGAAGGTCAGGGAAGGCAGCGGGGGCGAGGGGCGAAACAGATTTGGCTTTTTTGACCTTTGCCTCGACGCCGGGCGTTGCGGCTTTCAGCTTGGCCTTCAACGACTTGACCTTCGCCTTCAACTCTTTCTTCGCCATGCTGGTCCCCGTTTAACTGTGGTGTCTATCTGAAATCGGCGCGCAAACCGCAAAGGTCTGCACGCCGATCATTAGCGCTTTAGTGCGGCTGCGTAACCGTTATTTATCAAGCAGCGTTGCGTCGCCGAGGAATTTCGGGTCGACAGCTTCACCGGGCTTTTCGATTTTCGCGGCTTCGGTCAGCGCCTTGATGTGATCCTCGACCACCTTTTGCTCAATACCTTGGGCCAATTCATCGCGCATCTCATCCAGCGTCGGTTTGGCAGCCACACGGGTTTCGCTGACCAGAATCAGATGCCAGCCGAAATCGGATTTGATCGGGCCAGTGACTTCGCCAACCTTGGCCGCGACGACGGCATCTTCAAACGGCTTGACCATCGCGCCCAGACCGAACCAGCCCAGATCGCCGCCCTGCGCGCCTGACCCAGTATCGGTCGAATTGGCCTTGGCGAGATCGGCGAAAACCCCGCCCTTTGCCAATTCGGCTTTCAGCTCATTCGCCTTTTCCTCAGAATCCACGAGGATATGCGCCGCGTGGTATTCGGTGGCGGGCTTGGAGTCTTTGAACTTGTCGTCATAGGCCTTTTGCAGCGCTGCATCGCTGACCGCAGCGGTCACAATCGGCTTCAACGCGGCGTTCGACAGATAGCTGCGACGGTCATTTTCCAGTTGCAGCGTGTCTTTTTTGGTCAGCTTGTCGGCCATCGACTGCTCCAGCACGGTTTGCTGTACCAGTTGATCAAGGATGCCTTTGAACAACACATCCGGCGGCAGGGATTTATACTGATCCGGCAGGCTTTCGCGCGCCACGATCATATTGCCCAAGGTGATATTTGTGCCGTTGACGCTGGCGATCACCGTATCGGCGGTCGGGTCTTGCGCCAAAGCCGGGGCTGCAAGGACGAGAGACAGCGCCATCCCTGCCATAAACCGCATCGCTTTTGCCATCTCACACTCTCCTGATCGGTCCGCTACCTTGCGCGGCGTTGACTATGCTGGGCCTTGCCCTTACATCGCACGGGTCGCGTGTGATGCGGGTTTGCCAGCTTTGACGCCCTTCTAAGGAAGCAGCAGCGGTCGGGCAAGCCAGAGCCTCACACGATATTGTCAATACCGGTGATCAATCGGCCGGGCGGAGAACACATGCTGGGTCTTGGAACGCTGTCGCGGAAGATGTTTGGAACGCCGAATGACCGGATGGTCAAATCGGTGCGGCCCTTGGTGGCGAAGATCAGCGCGCTTGAGCCGGAATTCGCGGCGTTGAGCGACGATCAGATCATAGCGAAAACCGCCGAGTTTCAGCGGCGGATTGCGGCGGGCGAAAGCCTTGACGCGCTACTGCCGGAAGCCTTCGCGAATTGCCGCGAGGCTGCCAAGCGGGCCTTGGGCCTGCGGGCGTTTGATGTGCAGCTGATGGGCGGGATTTTCCTGCATCAGGGCAATATCGCCGAGATGCGCACGGGGGAGGGCAAGACGCTGGTGGCGACCTTCCCGGCTTACTTGAACGCGCTTTCGGGCAAGGGCGTGCATGTGGTGACGGTGAACGATTACCTTGCCAAGCGCGATGCGGAATGGATGAGCAAGGTTTACGGCGCGTTGGGGCTGACCACCGG
Source organism: Cypionkella sp. TWP1-2-1b2 (assembly GCF_049896245.1). NCBI lineage: Bacteria > Pseudomonadati > Pseudomonadota > Alphaproteobacteria > Rhodobacterales > Paracoccaceae > Cypionkella > Cypionkella sp. TWP1-2-1b2. Next base: position 78,113 of record NZ_JAFCTX010000004.1, read on the forward strand.
TGTGGTTTATCCGTATCAAGGCGAAGTTGAAAAGCGCGAGGCGTATCGCGCCGACATCACCTATGCGACCAACAACGAGTTGGGTTTTGACTATCTGCGCGACAATATGAAAGCCTCGCTGGAGGAGATGAACCAGCGCGGCCATAACTTTGCGATTGTCGATGAGGTGGATTCGATTCTGGTCGATGAGGCGCGGACTCCGCTGATCATCTCGGGGCCGTCGCAGGACCGCAGTGATCTCTATCAGCAGGTAGACTTGTTGATCCCGACGCTGAATGAGACGCATTTCAAGCTGGACGAGAAAACCCGCAACGTCACCTATTCGGAGGACGGCAACGAGTTTATCGAGAACGCTCTGCATGAGGCTGGGATTCTGCCCGCCGAGCAAAGCCTGTATGAGCCGGAAAGCACCACCATCGTTCACCACGTCACGCAGGCTTTGAGGGCGCACAAGCTGTTCACCCGTGATCAGCAGTATATCGTGCGCGATGGCGAGGTGATGCTGATTGACGAGTTTACCGGCCGGATGATGAAAGGCCGCCGCTTGTCGGATGGCTTGCATCAGGCGATTGAGGCGAAAGAGGGCGTGGCTATTCAGCCGGAAAACGTCACTTTGGCTTCCGTGACTTTCCAGAATTACTTCCGGCTCTATGACAAGCTGGCGGGGATGACCGGGACGGCCTCGACTGAGGCTGATGAATTCATGGAGATTTACAAGCTGGGCGTGGTCGAAGTGCCGACCAACCGCGAAGTGATGCGCAAAGACGAGCATGATGCGGTGTACCGCACCGCGCGGGAAAAGTTTGAAGGCGTGGTGAAGACCATTCAGGAAGCCCATGCGACCGGCCAGCCGATCTTGGTCGGCACCACCTCGATTGATAAATCCGAGGCGCTTTCGGAAATGTTGAAGGCGGCGGGTATCCCGCATAACGTGCTGAACGCGCGTCAGCATGAACAAGAGGCGCAGATCGTTGCCGATGCGGGCAAGCTGAACGCGGTGACGATTGCCACAAACATGGCGGGGCGAGGCACCGACATCAAGCTTGGCGGCAACGTCGAGTTTAAGGTGATGGAAGCGATTGCCTCTGATCCGTCTGTGCATCCCGATGAAGTGCGTGCGCGCATTGAAGCCGAGCATGCCGATGAAGAAGAAGCGGTGAAGAAAGCGGGCGGGCTGTTCGTTCTGGCGACGGAACGCCACGAGTCACGCCGTATTGATAACCAGTTGCGGGGGCGCTCGGGGCGTCAGGGCGATCCGGGGCGGTCTTCGTTCTTCCTGTCGTTGGAAGACGATCTGATGCGGATTTTCGGCAGCGAACGTCTGGACGCCGTGTTGTCCAAGCTTGGCATGAAGGAAGGCGAGGCGATTGTTCACCCGTGGGTCAACAAATCGCTGGAACGCGCGCAGGCCAAGGTCGAGGGCCGCAACTTTGACATTCGCAAGCAGTTGCTGAAGTTCGACGATGTGATGAACGACCAGCGCAAGGCGATTTTCGGTCAGCGCATGGAAGTGATGCAGGCCGAGGATCTGGGCGAGATCGTGATGGATATGCGCCATCAGGTCGCCGAGGATCTGGTCGATCACTACATGCCGCCGAAAACCTACGCCGACCGTTGGGATGTGACTGCGCTGCATGAGGCTTTGGCCGAGCGCATGGGCCTCGATTTGCCCGTCACCGCTTGGGCCGCCGAAGAAGGCACCGATCAGGAAGCCATCCGCGACCGCATCATTGCGGCCTCTGACTCGATGATGGCTGAAAAGTTGGAGGCTTTCGGGCCGGACTCTATGCGCAACATCGAAAAACAGCTTTTGTTGCAGAGCATTGACGCCAAATGGCGTGACCATTTGCTGCGGCTTGAACATTTGCGCTCGGTCGTGGGATTCCGTGGCTATGCCCAGCGCGACCCGCTGAACGAATATAAGACCGAAAGCTTCACGCTGTTCGAATCGATGCTGAACTCTTTGCGCCAAGATGTGACGCAGAAGCTGGCGCAAATTCGACCGATTAGCCAAGCCGAGCAAGAAGCCATGATGGCGCAGTTCATCGCGCAACAGCAGGCCGCGCAGGCCGCTGACCGCGCGGCGGCTCCGGCCGAAGTGGCGGCTCCGGCCACGGTTATGGCGGCGCTGGCGGGCTTTGTTGAAACCGATCCTACAACTTGGGGCGATCCGGGGCGGAATGATCCCTGCCCCTGTGGCTCGGGCCAACGTTTCAAGACGTGCCACGGCAAGCTGGTATAATCTGATTTCGGATTGTTGGCGCAGGGGTGGCTTTGGCCGCCCCTGCCGATTTATTGCCCGCGTTTTCGGAAACATTCCTTGATTACGCCGCATCCCCGCCGCGTTTGACGCGCAAAAACCCCCAAACGGATTCGATGGAGGAACCGATGGTGGTGGATATGAAGCGCAGACTGGCCCGTGGTATCGCCGTGATTGCGATTGCGCTTGGGGCCGGGCAGTTGGTGCAAGGCATGTCGGGCAAGGCTCCGCCGCAGCATGCGGCTGAGAACCACCTCGCCAAATCCCCCAAAGCTATCGAGCGAGTCGCCGCGACCGACGTTGGCGAAAAGCCTGCACCGATGGTCGCGCTGGAAGCCCCGGCAATGGCGAAACCTGCGCTGTCCAAAGCGGCGGCTCCGGTAATAGCCAGCGTGACAGCACCTGTGGCAGAAACGCCCGCGCTAAAGCCAACACCCGCCGCCATGGCTGAAACCGCTCCGGCTGCACCCACGCCGATGGCTGAAATCACCACCCAACCCGCACTGGCCGATGCCTGCCCGGTCTCGCTGGAGCTTTCCAACGCTGACAACGCGCTGATCGCGGTGACACTGGTAGCTCCCTGTCACGCCGATGAGCGGGTGGTGCTGAAACATGCGGGCCTGACGGTCACCGCGAAAACCACGCTGACCGGGGCTTTGTTCACTGATCTGCCCGCGCTGATGCAAGCGGCAGAGGTTGAGGTGATGTTCAAGGATAATAGCTCGGTCACGGCTTCGGTTAGCGTGCCGGAACTGGCCGCGCTGCGGCGTTTTGCGGTGCAATGGCAGCAAGATGATGCCTTCCAACTGCACGGTTTCGAGGGTGGCTCTGATTTCGGCGGACCGGGTGATGTCTCGGCAACCACGCCGCATCAACCGATCGCGGGCGCGCCCGCCAAGGGGGGGTTCCTGACCCTGTTGGGCGATGCCAGTACCGATCTGCCGATGCTGGCGCAGGTCTATACCTATCCCAAGGACAGCCAGATCAAGCCCGAGATCGTGGTGGAAGCCGCCGTCACCGCAACCACCTGTGGCCGCGAACTGCTGGGCCAGACGTTGCAAACCGCCGCTGGCACGGTCAAGGTGAGTGATATGTCGCTTGCGATGCCCGATTGTGATGCGGTGGGTGATTATCTGGTGTTGAAAAATATTGTGCCAGACATGACTATCGCCTCCTCAAACTAAGGGTCACAGACTCAGGGTCAGGCAGGGCGATTTATGACGGGTTACTGGCGCGCGGCGATCATCGCCGCGCTTTTGCCGTGTTGGGTGTTGCCCACAGCGGCAGCGGCGCAGGATGTCACGCTGACCTCTCGCGATGGTGCGTTGAGCATTGCCGGAACGCTGCAAGGCTATGACGGTGAGTTTTTTCGGATTGAAAGCGCCTATGGCCCGCTGACCCTCGACGCCTCTGGCGTAATCTGCGATGGCCCGGCTTGTCCCGATTTGACCGCCCCCAAGGCTGTGATCCGGCTGGTGGGTGAGGCGGATGCGGGGCAGGCGCTGTTGCCGCCGCTGATCGCGGCTTTCGCGCAATCGCGGGGGCTGGTGTATACCGCCCCCATTTCGTCGGGCGCGGCAACGGTGTTGACCGACCCCGCGACGGATAAGGTTCTGGCCGAGATTTCCTTCCGCCCCTTGCCGCCCGACCAAGCCCGCGCTGAATTGAAAGCCGGGCGCGCCGAGCTGATGGTGGCCTCGGCGGTGGAGCCTGATTTTGGCAGTAAAGCCATGGCTTTGGATGCTTTGGTGCCGATTGTCGCCCCGGATAACCCTTTGCCGGGGATTTCGACAATTGATCTGGCCAAGGTTTTGGCCGGAGAGGTGAAGAATTGGGCCGAGGTGGGCGGCCCGGATATGCCGCTGGTGCTGCATGGTCTGGCCCCGGACAGCGATTTGCAACGGGCGTTGTCGGCGCGGTTGGGCCGCGATCCGGCGGCGAGTGTGACCCATGCCAATCTGCACATGCTGGCCGATGCGGTTGCGAAGGACCCTTGGGCGATTGCGTTGACCGGGCGGGCCTCGGTCGGTGCGGCGCGGGCGCTGCCTTTGTCGGACAGTTGCGGCTTTCCCTTGTTGCCCAGCGCTTTGGCGGTGAAGGCCGGGGATTATCCGCTGACGCTGCCGGTGTTTTTGCTGACGCCGCGCCGCCGGCTGCCGCTGATGGCGCGAGAATTTCTGGATTTTCTGGCGTTGCCCACAGCCCAAGCCGCGATTGCCAGCGGTGGTTACATTGATCGTGGCCCGGAAAGCCAGCCGATGACGGCGGATGGATTGCGGCTGATCAACGCCATTCAGGGCGCGGGCGCGGAGACGACTTTGGCCGATCTGAAGCGGCTGGTGGATCTGATGGATGGCGCGGACCGTTTGTCGCTGACCTTCCGGTTTCAGGACGGCACCTCGGCACTGGATGCCGCCAGCCAAGACAATCTGGCCGACCTTGCACGGCTGATCGAGGCCGGGGTGTTTCGCGATAAGGCGCTGATTTTGGCCGGATTCTCGGATGGATCAGGGGCGGCGAAGGCCAATCTTGAGCTGTCGCAAGATCGTGCAGATGGTATTCTGGCGGCGCTGCAACAGGCCGCTGCTGTGCCCGAGGCCGCTTTGCCAAAGGTCGTGGCCTTTGGAGAAGCCCTACCGATGGCTTGCGATGAAACCGCCGCCGGACGCCGGTTGAACAGGCGGGTTGAAGTTTGGTTGAAGCCGTCGTTCACGCCCGAGGCTACAGATACCCCGCCGCCCGAAAACTAAGCTCACGGCTTTTGCCGATGATCAGATGGTCGTGCAGGGTGATGCCCAACACCTGCGCGGCCTCTTGCACTTGCAAGGTCATGGTGATGTCGGCCTGTGAGGGGGTCGGATCACCTGAGGGGTGGTTATGCACCAGAATCAGCGCCGAGGCGTTCAGTTCCAGCCCGCGCTTCACCACCTCTCGCGGATAGACCGGGACATGGTCAACGGTGCCTTTCGCCTGTTCTTCATCGGCAATCAGCACGTTTTTGCGGTCCAGAAACAGGATGCGGAATTGTTCGGTTTCGCGGTGGGCCATCGCGGTGTGGCAATAATCCAGCAGCGCATCCCAAGACGACAGTAGGGGGCGGTTCATCACGCGGGCGCGCATCATCCGCTGCGCGGCGGCCTCAACGATCTTGAGTTCCTGCACCACAGAATCCCCAACGCCTTTTACCGTCATCAGACGGGCAGGCACAGCGGTGACGACGCGATTAAAATCGCCGAATTCATCCAGCAGGGCGCGGGCGAGCGGTTTCACATCCTGCCGGGGAATGGCGCGGAACAGTAGCAGTTCCAGCAGTTCATAGTCGGGGATCGCCGTAGCACCGCCCTCCATGAACCGGGTGCGCAGGCGTTTGCGGTGGTCGGCGATGTAGGACGGCAGCTTACCGGGCAGGGCATCGCCCACGGCTTCATCCTCTGCGGCGAACAGCGGCAGCGGGGCTTCGTGAAGGGCTTGGGGTTTGCTCATGGCGGCTAGGCTGCCATGACAGTGGTGAAGGAATCGTTAACGCCCCTAGAGCATCCGCAAAAGTTCAATGCTGGGCTGACCGGTCACTGGCAAGCCGCGCGCGCGTTGGAAATCGCTGATCGCGGCGATGGTTTTCGTGCCGATCACGCCATCCGAGCCTTGGGTATCAAACCCCGCCGCTGTCAGTTTGCGCTGCAATGCCTGCCGATCTTGCAATGTCATGCCCTGTGCATCGGGGCCAAAGACCGCAAGCAATGGCCCTGCGCCGTTCAGACGGTCTGACAGATAGCCGATGCCCAGCGCGTAATTCTCGGCATTGTTGTAGCGCAGGATGACGTTGAAGTTGTGATACAGCAGGAAGGCCGGGCCGCTGGTGCCGCCGGGCAGCAGCAAAGACCCCGCGCCATTGCCGCCCAAAGACCCGTTCACCCCGCGCACGCCCAGATCAGCCCAATCGGAACGGCCTTTGCCCCGACCCGCCAGCCCGGTGTTGAAATCCGAAGGCAGCGTGACTTCCTGCCCCCAAAGCTGGCCATGGGTCCAGCCATTTTTGGACAGATACGCGGCGGTTGAGGCCAGAGCATCGGTGGGATCGTCGCTCCAGATATCGCGGCGACCATCGCCGTTGAAATCGACCGCGAAGGCTTGGTAGCTGGTCGGGATGAACTGGGTGTGACCCATCGCCCCGGCCCAACTGCCGGTCATGTTCTGCACATTGGTATCGCCGTTTTGCAGGATCTTCAGCGCTGCCACCAACTGCTGTTCAAAGAACGCCGCGCGACGGCCCTCATAGGCCAGGGTTGCCAAGGCCGAAATCACCGGAACATTGCCGCGCCTTGTGCCGAAGAAGCTTTCCAGACCCCAGAAAGCGGCGACGACATGCGGCTCTACCCCATAACGCGCCTCAATCGCGCGCAGGGTAGACATTTGCTGGGCGAGCATTTGGCGACCCATGGTCAGGCGTTCGTCGCTGGCGGCGATGGCGAGGTAATCTTCGGTGGTGCGGGTGAATTCCGTCTGGTTGCGGTCTTTTTCGATCACGCCGGGGATGAAGCCAGAGGCGCGGAAGGCGGTGCTGAAGGTGGCGTCCGAGATGCCTTTCGACAATGCCCTTGGCCGGAACGCCTGCACCCAAGCGTCAAAGCCCGCGTCAGGCACCATCGGCATGACGCTTGGCGCAGAGGGGCGGACCGAACTGCCGCCACCGACGCAGCCAGACAGCCCAAGCGCGGCGATACCGAATGAGAAATTGCGCCGCGTGACCTGCATGTAAACCTCCACCAACCTGCTTTTGGCCAAGCTTAAAGGATTTGCGGCAAAGGGCAAACCGATGCAGGGATTTCCGCCGAAGCCCTAAGCCCGCAACTGCGCCCGTTCCTCTGTGGTCAGCAAGGCGGTTGCCACGCCCAGCACCAGAGCGGTGGAGTCTTGCGGTGACAGCGCCTCACCCGTGGCACGGCGCAACCAGAGCCCGTCGATCATCGTGCCCAGCGCGAGGGCGATTTGCTTGAAGCGGGCGTCTGGTAGCACATCGCGGAACACCGAGGCGAGATTCGATTGCAGGCGGGCGTAGAAGATGCATTGCAGGCGAGCGTAGCGTTGGTTGGTGGCGGAGGCGGCGCAGACTGACAGCCAAGCGTTGGCGATGTTCGGCTCGAACAGGCCTTCGGGAAAGTTGCCTGCAATGATCGCCTCTAGCCTGCCCCACCGGGTTGTGGCTTGCGCCAGCCCGGTTGCCACCGCCTCCATCAGCAGGCGATTGTTCAGCCGCACCATCGCGAACAGCACGTCTTCTTTGCCCTTGAAGTAATAAGACAGGATGCCCGCAGACATCCCGGCTTCCTCGCAAATCCGCTTGGTGGTCATGCCGCCCAAGCCATGCTGCATGAACACGCGATGCGCGGCCTCGATCAATTCGCGGCGGCGGAGGTCTTCGATACGGGTGCGGAAGGCGATTTTAGTCATGGGTTTTTGTAGCAGATCAAAAAACTGAACGCACATACAAAAATTTATATTGACGTATAAATTTCTCCTGCGCAGGTTTGGAACAGCAATCGGGGAGATAACCATGCGCAAGGTTCTGGCAGGATTGGTGATGACAGTGATGGCCACGGGGGCCGCGCAGGCGGCAGAGCCCGAGGCGTGTAAAGCAGTGCGGATGTCGGATCTGGGTTGGACAGATATCGGCCTGACCAATGCCACCGCCGAAACCGTGCTGAACGCGCTGGGTTATCAGGCGACGCAAACCCTGCTAAGCTTGGATGTGACCTTCGTGTCGATGCAGCGCGGCGATATTGATGTGTTTCAGGGCAACTGGCGGCCCTTCCAAGACGTGCAATACGCGCAGTTCTTCGACGATGGCTCGGTCGAACGCTTGGGGATGAACCTTGAGGGTGCCAAGTATACTTTGGCGGTGCCGAAATATGTCGCCGATGCGGGGGTGCATAGCTTTGACGATCTGGCGGCGCATGGCGATCAGTTCGAGAATAAGATTTTCGCGATTGAACCCGGCTCGAACCAACCGCTGCTGGATATGGTGGCCGCCAATGCGCATGGGTTGGGCGATTGGACGATTGTGGAAAGTTCGGAAGCCGGGATGCTGGCAGAGGTTGAACGCTCGGTCGCGCGCAAGGATTGGATCGTGTTCTTGGGATGGCAACCGCATCCAATGAATGTGGTCTATCAGATTGATTATCTGGCGGATGGCGATGCGGAATTTGGCCCGAATTTTGGCGGCGCTTCGGTCTATACCATCGCGCGCAAGGGCTATGCAGCCACCTGCCCGAATGTGACCAAGTTCTTCAGCCAGCTTGCGTTTAACATCGACTACGAAAACGCCGGGATGCAGATGGTGATGGGCGAAGGCATGGAATTTCCGGCTGCAGCAACCGCTATGATGGCGAAAAACCCCGCGATGCTGGAGGCTTGGTTGAAGGACGTGACCACCTTTGACGGCCAGCCCGCTTTGCCTGCGGTGAAGGCCGCTTTGGGTCTGTAAATGGCGCTGATGCGTGCGGCGGTGATGAACGGCTTTGGTCAGACCTTGCGGCTGGTCGAGGTGCCGGTGCCCGTGCCCGGACCGGGGGAGATCCTGATCAGGCTGGAGGCGAGCGGGGTTTGCCATTCCGATGTGCATATCTGGAAGGGCGACACTCAACCAGCCACAGCCCCCGATACGTTTATCTTGGGCCATGAGGGCGTCGGCGAGGTCGCAGCCATCGGCGCGGGGATTGAGGGCTGGGCTTTGGGCGAACGTGCCGGGGCGGCTTGGCTGCATGACACCTGTGGCGTCTGCGATCTGTGCTTGGCGGGTGAGGAAAGCTTCTGCGCCGCCCAGCGCGCGCATGGCTTCAACGTGCCGGGAACGTTTGCCGAATATGTCGTGGCGAAAGCGGCTTTTGCGGTGAAGGTTCCGGCGGGGGATGGGTTTGCTTTAGCGCCGCTGATGTGCGCAGGCTTGACGGCTTACGGCGCGATTGAGCGGGCAAAGCTGGCGCATGGCGAGACTTGCGCGATCTTCGGCTGCGGCGGTCTGGGGCTGTTCGCGGTGCAACTGGCGGCACGGCAGGGCGCGACGGTGGTGGCCGTTGATACCGACCCCGCCAAGCTGGAGATGGCGCGGCGTTTGGGGGCACATGCCACGGAACTTGCCACCGCCACCCTGCCCGAGACTTGGCCGCGCGCCCTGCGCGCCCATGCCACGATCAACTTCGCCCCCACAACCCGCACTTGGCCTGCGATGCAAGCCGCCACCCGGCCGTTGGGGCGGATCATTGCCGCCGCCATGGTGGCCGAGCCCGTGCCGCTGAGCCAGGAATGGCTGACATGGACTGGCATCACCCTGACCGGCACCAGCGTTGGCACCCGCAAGCAGATGGCGGCGCTGATGCGGCTGCATGAGGCCAGCCCGCTGGAAAGCCCGGTTGAAGTGATCCGACTGCAAGATGCCTCGGAGGCGCTGCGGGCGCTGGATGAAGGCCTCGCCAAGATGCGGTATAGCATCGCCTTTTAGGCTAACCCTTGGAAGGCGTCGCGTTTCGCGGCTATGCTGTCCCGCAACGGCACACATGAAAGCAAGAGCATGCGCATCGACCTGAACTCTGATCTTGGTGAGGGCTATGGCCCTTGGGCGATGGGCGACGATGCCGCGATGCTGGGGCTGGTGAGCAGCGCCAATATCGCCTGCGGTGGCCATGCGAGTGATCCCGAGACGATGTATCAGACTTTGCGCCTGGCGGCACAGAATGGGGTGATCGTCGGGGCGCATCCGGGCTATAATGACCCGCTCGGCTTCGGCCGACGGATTATCCCAATGGCTCCGGCAGAGGTGGGGCGGATGGTGGCGGCGCAGATCGGCAGCTTGCAAGGGGTGGCGGCGCTGGCAGGAACTTCGGTGCGTTATGTGAAACCGCATGGCGCGCTAGCCAATCTCGCCGCGGATGATCGCGCGGTGTCAGATGCGATTGCATCGGCGGTAAGGGCGATTTCGCCCGATCTCGCGCTGCTGGCGATTTCGGGCACCGAGTTGGAACATGCCGCCCGCGCCGCAGGCATCCCGGTGTTTTCCGAGATTTTCGCCGACCGTGGCTATCTGCCGAACGGTCGCCTTGTGCCGCGCGGTCAACCCGGTGCGATGATCCATAACCCGGAAGCTGCGGTCGCCCGCCTGCGCTCGTTTCTTGAGTCCGGCCTGATGCCCGTGGTCGACGGCGATCCGATCCCGCTCGCCGCACAGTCGATCTGTGTGCATGGCGACAGCCCCGGCGCGGTTGAGATGGCCCGCCAGATCCGCAGCCGTCTGGGTGCTTCGGGCGTCACCATTGCCGCTTTCCTGTAAGCCATGACGCCGGCCCCAAGCGCCCCGATCTTCCGCCCCATTGCAGAACGCGCGGTGCTGGTGGAGTTTGGTATGGCGCTGGACCACGCCGCCCATGAGGCCGTTTTGCGGCTGGATCAGGCGCTGGCCGCGCAGCCTTTCATAGGCTTCCGCGAAGCGATCCCCGCCTTCGTAAATCTTCTGGTCGAGTTTGACCCTGCGACCACCGATCACCCCGCTGTCACGGCCCATCTGCGCAGCCTGCTTAACGCCGAAACCACAGCCCGCGCGCGGCCTACCCAACGCGAGGTGCTGGTCTGCTACGAAGACTCGCCTGACCTTAACGCCGTCGCCGCGCAAACCGGCCTTACGCCAGAGGCGGTGATCAACGCCCATCTCTCCGGCGATTACGCTGTGTTCATGTATGGCTTTGCGCCCGGCTATGCCTATCTTGGTGGCGTACCAGAAGCGATCCGGCTGGACCGCAAACCCGCCCCGGTGCGCGATATCCCGGCGGGATCGGTGATCATCGCGGGCGCGCAATGCCTGATCACCACGCTGCTGATGCCGACCGGATGGTGGATCATTGGCAGATCGCCCACCCCGATCCTGACCCATGACCCCGCCCGCCCCTTCCTGTTCGATGTCGACGACAAAGTGCGCTTCCACCGCATCAGCCGGGCGGAATACGAGGCGGCACAATGACCGAAGCCAGCCTAAGCGTCACCTTTGCAGGCCCGCATGTCAGCATCCAAGATCAAGGCCGCCGCGGACTGATGCGCTACGGCGTCCCGGCTTCCGGCCCGATGGACCGCCGAAGCTTCGCCATCGCCAACGCCGCGCTCGGCAATCCTGTGGGTCATCCGGGCATTGAAATATCGCTCGGCGGACTATCCCTGCACTGCGAAAGTGGAACCGTCACCTTCGCCCTCGCAGGCGGTGGTTTCATTGCTGAAACTGCGGGACGCAAGCTGGGTGCGTGGAATATCTTCACGCTGCAAGCTGACGAAACCCTCATCATCCGCCCCGGTCCCTGGGGGAGTTGGACCTACCTTGCCATAGCAGGCGCACTGCAAGCCGAAAGCTGGCTCGGCAGCCGCGCCACACATGGATCTTCCGGCTTCGGCGGTGGCAAACTGACACCCGGGCACGTGCTGACGATCCAGGATGCGCAAACGCGCCCTGATCTTGAAGGCCCAATCCCATGCCCGATCTGGGCCCGCCCGCGCCATCTCCTGCGCTGCACGCTAGGCCCGCAGGATCGGTTCTTCAGCGGCGAAACGCTGGCCACCTTCACCACAGCGCGGTTCGAGATGACCGACGCTTTTGATCGGATGGGCCTGCGCCTGCGCGGTCCTTCCGTCGCCCCCAAAAAAGCGTTGTCGATCCCGTCCGAGCCGATCCTACGCGGCTCGGTGCAGGTTTCGGGCGATGGCACGGCCACCGTGCTGCTGTCGGATCACCAGACCACAGGCGGCTATCCGAAGATCGCCACGGTTCTGGCGGATGATCTGGACAGCTTCGTGCAATGTCGTCCGCGCGACGCGGTGATGTTTCAAGCCATCACGCCTGCCGAAGCCATCGCGATCACGCGGCAAAACGCGCTCCGCTTTGCCGGGTTTCAAGATCGGCTGCGCGGCGTTTAAATGCCGTGACCGCTCCAGGGTCCATGCTTGTCGGCGATGCCATCGACCCGCTCAAACCCGTGCGCGCCAAAGAAATCGCGCTGGGCCTGGATCATGTTGGCGGTGGAACGCCCGGTGCGCATCATGTCAAACCACGCAAGGCCCGAGGCCAAAGCGGGCAGCGGCAGACCGCTCAGCGCGCCCGCCGCAATCACCTGGCGAAGAGCGCTGTGCGTTGCCTTCAAATGGTCGGCAAAGAACGGTGCCAGCATCAGGTTGCGCCCTGCATCCTCGGTCAACGCCGTCGCCATATCGTTCAGCATGGAAGATCGGATGATACAGCCCTCACGCCACACCCGCGCGATTTCCGGCAACGGCATCGGCCAATCAAACGCCTTGGACGCCGCCGAGATCAAAGCAAAACCTTGGGCGTAGCACAGGATTTTACCCGCGATCATCGCCTGTTCCAGCTGCGCCAGTGTCACGCCCGCGCCCGCTTGCGGGGCAGCCCCGAATACGGCTTCGCCCGCCAGACGTTCCTCCAACCGCGACGACAGATTGCGCGCCATCACCGCCGCCTCAATCGCGGGAATGGTGGCGGCGAGGTGCTGCGCCTCGATCACCGTCCAGCGTCCGGTGCCTTTTTGGCCAGCGCGGTCCAGGATCATATCCAGCATCGGCTTGCCGGAATGAGTATCGGTGGCGGCGGCGACTTCGCCTGAAATCTCAATCAGATAGGATTGCAGCGGGCCTTCATTCCAGGTCTTGAACGTCTTGGAAATCGCGGCGGCGTCCATGCCCAAGCCGTCGCGCATCACACCGTAAACTTCGGCGATCATCTGCATGTCGGCGTATTCGATGCCGTTGTGCACCGCTTTGACGAAATGGCCTGCCCCGGCTGGCCCCATGTAATCGGCGCAGGGTTCGCCCTTATACTTCGCAGCAATCGCGTTCAGAATCGGCGCAACCCGATCCCAATCGCTGCGCAACCCGCCGCCCATGATCGCAGGACCGTGCCGCGCGCCTTCTGCCCCGCCTGACACGCCAATGCCAAGGAAATGCGGGCCGCTTTTTGCAGCCGCGGCAGAGCGCCGATCAGTGTCGTGGAACAAAGCGTTGCCTGCGTCGATGATCAGATCATCGCGGTCTAGAAGCGGTGTCAGATCGGCGATCATTTCATCCACCGGGTCGCCCGCAGGTACCATCAGGATAATGGCGCGTGGCTTGGCAATCGCCGCAACCAGATCGGCCAAGGTATCTGTCGGAGTGATCTTATCGGCCAAAGTACCAGCCTCGGCCTTAAAGCCATGCGTCACCGACGTGGTGCGGTTCCACACGGCAATGGGAAAGCCCTTTTCAGCGATGTTTAGGGCCAGCATTGCCCCCATTGTGCCAAGGCCAATCAGGCCGATTTGGGATTGGGTCATGGTGTCTGTGCTCCGACGCGGTTCAAGGTGATAGCGTATAGGCTTGTGGTGGCGGTGATGAAAAGCTGATGCTTGGCCCGCCCCCCAAAGCAGAGGTTTGAGACGGTCTCGGGAACAAGGATCTTTCCCATCAAATGGCCATCAGCCGCGATGCAATGCACGCCATCGCCAGCCGAGGACCACAGATTGCCATCCGTGTCGCAGCGGATGCCATCGGAACAACCGGGGGTGATGGTGTGAAATACCGCACCGCCCTTTGGCCGCCCCGAGGCCATGGAAAAACTGCGGATATGTTGCGGGTCGGAGTGAAACATGCGCCTGGTGTCCGCGACATAAAGCGTCGCCTCATCCGGGCTAAAGGCCAGACCGTTGGGGCAGTTGAAATCGGTCAATACCGCTTCAATGCTGCCATCAAGGTCTACGCGGTAGACGTTGCAGGGCAGTTCTTGCTTGGCGGCAAAGCCCTCATAATTTGACATGATCCCGTAGTGCGGATCGGTGAACCAGATCGAGCCATCGGATTTCACCACCACGTCATTCGGCGAATTCAGAGGCTTGCCCTGATAGCTGTCGGCAATCACGGTGATGCGGCCATCCAGCTCGGTCCGCGTCACCCGGCGCAGGCCATGTTCGCAAGACACCAGCCGCCCCTGACGATCGCGGCTATGGCCGTTGGCATAATGCGACGGCGCGCGGAAAGTCGAAACCCCGACACCCGGCGTATAGCGCAAAATCTTATTGTCCGGGATGTCGGAAAACAGCAGACATCCCGCATCACCAAACCAAACCGGGCCTTCGACCCAATCAAACCCCGTCGCCAGCTGTTTCAAGGGCGCGTTGCCCATCACAAAGCGGCCAAACGCTGGGTCGTAGGCTTCAAAACATGACATGGTGCTGACTCCCCCGCGCAATGTGAGCGATAACATAGGACAAGGTCAAACCGAAAGGCATCCCGTAGCATACGGCCCAAACAGGCGCCCGTTGCGAATAGCTGTGAAAAGGGGCACCCTGTAACAGGCCCGGCTTGTAACAGGCACGTCGGCCCCCATTTGATTTAATATAGGAGCTTTTCATGGACCCGAACCAATTCATCGGCAGCGGCGCTGTGTTTGCCGCTATTGCCATTTTCATCATCGTCGCTTTGCTCAAAGCCGTACGGATCGTGCCGCAAAGCGATAAGTATGTGGTCGAACGCCTGGGCCGCCTGCGCTCGGTTCTGGGGCCAGGCATCAATTTTACCGTGCCGTTTCTCGACCGCGTCGCGCATAAGGTGTCGATCTTGGAACGTCAGTTGCCTACCGCGCATCAGGATGCCATCACCACCGATAACGTGCTGGTCAAGGTGGAAACCTCGGTGTTCTACCGGGTGATCTCGCCAGAAAAAACCGTCTACCGCATCAAGGATGTGGATTCAGCGATTGCCACCACCGTGGCCGGGATTGTGCGCTCGGAAATCGGCAAGATGGAGCTGGATCAGGTGCAATCTAACCGCAACGAGCTGACCGCGAACATCCGCGAACATGTCCGCGCGATGGTGGAAGATTGGGGCATCGAAGTGACCCGCGCCGAGATTCTGGATGTGTCGCTGGATGAAGCCACCCGCCACGCCATGATGCAGCAGCTGAACGCCGAGCGCGCACGTCGGGCGCAAGTGACCGAGGCTGAGGGCAAAAAGCGCGCGGTGGAGCTGAACGCCGATGCAGAACTTTACGCAGCCGAGCAGGGCGCAAAGGCCCGCCGCGTTTTGGCCGATGCCGAAGCCTATGCAACCGAAGTGATCGCAGGCGCGATCAAGGAAAACGGCATCGAGGCCGCACAATATCAGGTGGCGTTGAAGCAGGTTGAGGCGCTGACAACAGTGGGCCAAGGCGCGGGCAAGCAGATGATCATCGTGCCAGCGCAGGCTTTGGATGCCTTCGGCGATGCCTTTAAGATGTTGAAAGGGCGTATCTAAATGTGGTCAATCTGGTGGGTTTGGATCGCTGGCGGCTTTGCCTTGGGCGTGGCCGAGGTGCTGCTGCCCGGCTTTATCTTCCTTGGCTTTGCCGCAGGCGCGGTGCTGACCGGGGTGCTGTTGGGCGTCGGTCTGTCGGTCAGCCTGCCGCTGACGCTCTTGATCTTCGCCCTGCTCTCGCTGGCGTCATGGATCGCCCTGCGCGCCACGCTTGGGGTAAAAACCGGGCAGGTCAAGCTGTGGGACAAAGACATCAATGACAACTAAGCTGCGCTGATGGATTTTGTCGGCTGCAAGGTGGCGCTGCTGTGTGGCGATGCCTTGCTGACCTATATGCGCGACGACAAGCCCGGCCTGCCATGGCCTGCAACCTGGGATTTGCCCGGTGGTGGACGCGAGGGCAATGAGACGGCTGAGGCCTGTCTGCTGCGCGAATTGCATGAGGAGTTTGGGCTTATGCTGCCGCCCGAACGGCTGATCTGGCGCAAGGTTTGGCCCAGTATGATGGATGCCAGCCGGGCTTCGGTGTTCTTCGCAGGCCGGATCAGCGCGACCGAAATCGCCGCTATCCGCTTTGGCGACGAAGGCCAGTATTGGCAGATGATGCCGGTGGCCGACTACCTGAACCATCCGCAAGCCATCCCGGAATTGCAGCGCCGCGTCACCGTGGCGCTGCAGCAGCTTTAACCAACCTTAAAAGTCGCCATCACCGCCATGTTCAGAATATCATTCACCGTCGAATTGGTCGAACAGATCTGAATAGGCTTCTTCACCCCGGTCAGGATCGGCCCGATCACTGTCGCCCCGGCCATTTTTTAAATCAGCTTGACCGAAATCGAGGCCGAAAGCCGCGCCAGAACCACTAGAATATTCGCGGGGCCCGGCCAGCGACAGAATGGACATTGCGCCATCCCTTAGGCGTTCAGCGCGACATCCACCGTCATCTCGCCCTCATACTCAAAATCCACGCCCAGTTTATCCAGCACTTTGGGGGCTATGTGCATCTTGGTGGCACGTTCCGACACCGGATAGCCGAAGGTCGGAAACCTGACGAACGCGGCCCGAGGCTTAAGCCCCAAATCGCGCACCGCATCGCCAAGGCCTTGCCCAAACCGGCCCGCTGATAGGCGACGGCGGCGCGCAACACACGAGAGTCATCGCCCTTGGTAAAGATCATCCGCGCCTTATGGCTATGCGCGTAAGCTTTCATGTTGATGATCGGGCGACGCGCCGCGCCGGTATCAATTCCGGCCTGCGCCACCGCAGGCAGGATCACATAGATCAGCCGCGGATCAAATGGCGTCTGGATGATGGAATCGCGACCAAACGACAGCTTGCGGCCGTAGGCCATCGCCACCTCATCCAGCACATCTTCGCGCGCCAAGGCGGCCAAAGCGCGGGCGCAGGCGATCTTCATCTCATCATTGATCGCGCGGGCGTGGGTGTCTAAAGCCCCGCGAAACAGATAGGGCAAACCCGGCGCGTATTGACCTGATTGGCATAATCCGAGCGCCCGGTCGCCACGATGGCATCCGCCCGCACCGCATGGGAGATCACCGCCGTGCCGTGCTGATCGTCATGAAACACCGGGATATCCATTCTGACGGTGATCGCGATGCGCAGCCTGCAGCATAGAGCCTTTCCGTCGCCTCCCCGGTTTTGTAGGGTGACGGGCGATCAGGGGGATGAATGTGGCCGACGACACCGTAACGCCGATGATGGCGCAATATCTGGAAATCAAAGCGCAGAACCCCGGCGCGTTGCTGTTCTACCGTCTGGGCGATTTTTACGAGATGTTTTTCGAGGATGCCGTCGCCGCTGCCGAGGCGTTGGACATCACTCTGACCCAGCGCGGCTTTCACAACGGCAAACCGATTGCTTTGTGCGGCGTGCCCTATCATGCCGCCGAGGGATATCTGCTGACGCTGATTCGCAAGGGCTTTCGCGTGGCGATTGCCGAGCAGATGGAAGACCCTGCCGAGGCGAAAAAACGCGGCGCGAAATCGGTGGTGAAGCGCGATGTGGTGCGGCTGGTGACACCGGGCACGCTGACAGAGGATTCGCTGCTGGAAGCGCGGCGGCACAATTATCTGGTGGCCTTTGCCGAGGTGCGTGACGAGTCCGCGCTGGCTTGGGTCGATATCTCCACAGGCGAGCTGCGGGTGATGCCCTGCCCGGAAGTGCGGTTGGGGCCGGAACTTGCGCGGCTGGCCCCGCGCGAGGTGCTGGTGTCAGAGGTGCGCGAGCGTGATTTGGCTTTGATCGTGACTGAATCTGGCGCAGCCGTGACCGCTTTGTCGCGTGGCAGTTTCGATTCCACCAGTTCCGAACAACGCCTGTGCAAGCTGTGGAATGTCGGCTCTCTGGACGCCTTCGGGGCCTTCGGACGAGCGGAAATCGCCGCGATGGGCGCGCTGGTTGACTACCTCGACCTGACCCAACGCGGCAAACTGCCCCTGCTGCGCCCGCCTGTGCGCGAAAATGCAAACGGCGCGATGCAGATTGATGCCTCGACCCGGCGCAATCTGGAACTCACCCAAGCCTTGCCGGGTGGACGCGAAGGGTCACTGCTTGCCGCTGTGGATCGAACCGCCACCGCAGCGGGCGCGCGGCTGTTGGAGCGCCGGATTTCCAGCCCCTCGCGCGACTTGGGGGTGATTCACCTGCGGCTGGAATCGGTGCGATTTCTGCTGGAACAGAGCCGTTTGCGCGAAGACCTGCGCGCCGATCTGCGCCGGGTGCCAGATATCGACCGCGCGCTGTCACGGCTGGTATTAGAGCGCGGCGGGCCTCGGGATTTGGCCGCGATCCGCGCTGGATTGACGCAAGCGGAAAACATCGCGGCCCAGATGGTTGAGGTGCCGCTGTTGATGGCCGAGGCCGCGAAAGCACTGGTCGGCCATGGTGCGCTGATCGACCTGCTGGGTGAAGCCCTGATCGCCGAGCCGCCATTGATGGCGCGTGATGGCGGCTATATTGCGGCTGGTTTCGACCCCGATCTGGATGAGACACGCCGTCTGCGCGACGAAGGGCGCGGTGTGATTGCGCAGATGCAAGCCGAGTATATAGCGCTGTCCGGCGTGCAAAGCCTGAAGATCAAGCACAATAATGTGCTGGGGTATTTTATTGAAACCACCGCCCTGCATGCGGAAAAAATGCATGCGGCTCCGCTGTCGGAAACCTTCATCCACCGTCAGACCACCGCCAATCAGGTGCGCTTCACCACCCTGCCATTGAATGAAATTGAGACGAAGATCCTCAACGCTGGCAATCGCGCGATGGAGATCGAAAAGCGGCACTACGAGGCGCTTAGAGCCGCTATTTTAGATCAGTCCGGCCCGATTGGAGCCGCCGCGCGCGGGTTAGCCGAGATTGATCTTGGCGGTGCGTTTGCTGATTTGGCGGCAGCGGAAAACTGGGCGGAGCCGCGCGTTGATGACAGCCATGCTTTCATCGTGACAGGCGGGCGGCATCCGGTGGTGGAGCGCGCGCTGCGCAGACAAAGCGGGGCTGCGTTTGTCGCTAATGACTGTGCCTTGACGGAAGCCGCAACGCCAGCGATCTGGCTTTTGACCGGGCCGAACATGGCGGGCAAATCGACGTTCCTGCGACAGAACGCGCTGATTGCGCTGCTGGCGCAGGCGGGCAGCTTTGTGCCAGCGGCTTCGGCGCATATCGGGTTGGTCAGCCAGTTGTTCAGCCGGGTTGGGGCGTCCGACGATCTGGCGCGCGGGCGCTCGACGTTCATGGTCGAGATGGTCGAAACCGCGGCAATTTTGAACCAGGCCGATGATCGGGCTTTGGTTATTCTGGATGAGATTGGCCGCGGCACGGCGACTTATGACGGGCTGTCGATCGCTTGGGCGACGATGGAGCACCTGCACGAAACCAACCGCTGCCGGGCGCTGTTCGCCACCCATTACCATGAAATGACGGCACTTTCGGGTAAACTGGCGGGCGTCGAGAATGCCACTGTCACCGTCAAGGAATGGGACGGCGAGGTAATTTTTCTGCACGAGGTCAAGAAAGGTGCGGCAGATCGCTCTTACGGTGTGCAGGTTGCCCGCTTGGCTGGCCTGCCTGCCACGGTGATCGAACGCGCAAAGGTGGTGCTGGAGGCGCTGGAGTCGGGCGAGCGCGAAGGTGGTTCGCGGCAAAAGGCGCTGATTGATGATCTGCCGCTGTTCCGCGCTATGCCCGCACCTGCGCCGAAAGCAGTTGCGAAGGCTTCAAAGGTAGAAACTGCGCTGAAAGACGTGCTGCCGGATGAGTTGACGCCAATACAGGCGTTGCGGCTGGTCTATGAATTGAAAGAAATGCTGAAAGCTTAGGTCAAGTTTGATTGCTTTTGTATAAATCCCCGGTGGGAGGGCCGGAGGGTGTGGAACCCTCCGGGATAGGCCAAGCAATCAGCCTTGGGTATTTGAGGACACGCCGACCTGCGCCGGGCGCAGCAGACGGTCATGCAGCATGAAACCGACGCCGAGAACCTGAATGATCTGGCCGGCTTTGGTGCCGGGCAGTGGCGCCTCGAACATCGCTTGGTGCTGTTGGGGGTCGAAAACTGCGCCAATCTCTGGATTGATCTCGTCGACGCCGTGCTTTTTCAGCACATTGGTCAACTCGCGCATGGTCAGTTCTAGCCCTTCGATCAGGGCGGGGGCCTGGGTGCGGGTTTCCTCGGATGCCGCATCAAGAGCACGCTTGAGGTTGTCATATACCGGCAGCATGTCGCGGGCGAGTTTCGAGCCGCCGTATTGCTCGGCCTCACGCCGGTCCCGCTCGCCACGTTTACGGGCGTTTTCAGCATCGGCCAGCGCGCGCATGAAGCGGTCGCGCATGTCGTCACGCTCGGCGCGCAGGGCATCGAGTTCTTCGGCTGCGACGAAATCTTCGAGCCCTTCAAGATCGCCAGTCTCTGGTGCGGTGTTTTCCTGCGCCATCATCGTCTTCCTTACATGCGTTCCGTCTTTGAGCACGCCCTAGCCCGAACCGCGTTCGGACAAAAGCCTGCCGACCAGTTGTGCGGTGTAATCGACGATGGGAACAATCCGGCCATAATTTAGCCGGGTCGGTCCAATCACGCCCACCGCGCCAATGATCTTGCGATCAGCGTTCATATAGGGAGAGACCACCAGAGAGGAACCCGAAAGTGAAAAGAGTTTGTTCTCGGAGCCAATAAAAATGCGCACACCTTCACCAGTTTCGGCCAATTCGAGGAAATCGGCGATGTCTCGCTTGCGTTCCAAGTCATCGAACAGGATGCGGATGCGGTCGATGTCTTGAGATTCGGCGGAGTTTTCGATCAGGTTTGATCGGCCACGGACGATCAGACGCTCGGCATATTCATCGGAATTGTCCCAAAGGGCGATGCCACTTTCCACAAGGGCGCGGGCAAGCGAATCAATTTCCTGACGGCGGTTGGCGATATCTTGACCGATGCTGCGGCGGAGTTCGGAGAGGGTTTTGCCTTCGGCGAGGGCGTTCAGGAAATTCGCGGCCTCACGCATGGAGGACGGGGTTTGACCGGGCGGAGGGGTGAAGACGCGGTTTTCGACATGGCCGTTGGCGAAAACCAGCACCACCAAGGCGCGTTCGGCGGCAAGGCTGACGAATTCGATGTGGCGGATTGGCGCTTCGGCTTTGGGGGCAAGCACCACAGAGGCGCCCTTGGTGATACCCGACAGCGTGCCACCGATGTGGTCGAGCAGGCTGGTGATGTCGGGCTCGTTGCTGGCAGAGGCGGTGTCGATCAGCTGGCGGTCTTCTGCGGCGACGGTGCCGACTTCCAGGAGGCCATCGACGAACAAGCGCAGGCCCAGCTGTGTGGGGATGCGGCCTGCCGAAATATGCGGGCTGTCGAGCAGGCCGAGAAATTCGAGATCCTGCATGACGTTGCGAATGGTGGCTGCTGACAGCCGCTCGGTCATGCTACGGGTCAGGGTGCGCGAGCCGACCGGATCGCCGGAGGCAAGGTAGCCTTCGACGACGCGGCGGAACACCTCGCGCGAGCGCTCGTTCATCTCGGTGAGGATCTTGCTGCCGTCGGTCATGTTGTGGTTCTCTGTGGGCCATCACGGCGGCACGTCCAATAGGGAGGCCCGTCCATTAAGGAGGCTCTGGCGCGAACGTCAATGAGGGTTGCATCGGTGAGGGGTGCGGGACTATCTGGAGCAAAGCGGAAAAGGATGATGCAATGCGCCCCTCTGGTCGGAAATTGAACGAAATGCGCCCGGTTTCGATGGAAATCGGTGTGATGAAACATGCGGAAGGCTCCTGCCTGATCAAGATGGGCGAGACGCATGTTTTGTGCTCGGCCACCATCGAAGATAAAGCGCCGCCGTTTCTGAAAAACACCGGCTTGGGCTGGGTGACGGCGGAATATGGCATGTTGCCGCGGGCGACCAATTCGCGGATGCGGCGGGAAGCTGCTACGGGCAAGCAATCCGGCAGAACGCAAGAAATTCAACGACTTATCGGGCGGGCTTTGCGGGCTGGGGTGGATCGCTCGGCTTTGGGTGAGCGGCAGATCGTGATTGATTGCGATGTCATTCAAGCCGATGGCGGCACGCGATGTGCCTCAATTACCGGTGGTTGGGTGGCATTGCGGTTGGCGATGAATAAGCTGCTGAAGACCGGGATGATCGTCAGCGATCCGATGATCGACCATGTTGCGGCGGTGTCTTGCGGGATTTATGCCGGGCAGCCGGTGCTGGATCTGGATTATCCTGAGGATTCTGCGGCGGGGACGGATGGCAATTTCATCCTGACCGGGCGCGGCCGGATGATTGAGGTACAGATGTCGGCGGAGGGCGCGACGTTCTCGCGCGATGAGATGGGCGAATTACTGGATCTGGCTGAGGCTGGCGTTGCCGGACTGGTTGCGGCACAGAGGGCGGCTTTGGGGATCGCATGATGCGGAAGTTCTCGGGCAATCGTCTGCTGGTTGCGACGCACAATCGCGGCAAGCTGGAGGAAATTGCTAAGCTTTTGGAAAAGTTTGAGATTTCTGTAGTCTCGGCCGGTGATCTGGGTCTGCCGGAGCCGGTTGAGACCGAGGATAGCTTTGTTGGCAATGCCCGGATCAAGGCGCATGCGGCGGCGCAGGCCACCGGATTGCCCGCGCTTTCCGATGATTCTGGCATCACGATTGAGGCTTTGGGCGGGGCTCCGGGCGTCTATACGGCGGATTGGGCAGAGACTTCGACCGGGCGGGATTTTGTCATGGCGATGACGAAGACTTGGGACAAGTTGGAGGCGATTGCGGCGCCAGAGCCTCGGCTGGCGCAGTTTCTCTGCACTTTGGTGTTGGCTTGGCCGGATGGCCACGATGAGGTGTTTGAAGGGGCGATGGCAGGGCAGATTGTTTGGCCGATGCGCGGAGATCAGGGCCATGGCTATGATCCGATCTTCCAACCTTTGGGCAGTGATTTAACCTTTGGTGAGATGGATCGCTGGCAGAAGAACCAGATCAGTCATCGCGCTGACGCGTTTCGCAAACTTGTAGACGGATGTTTCACGTGAAACAAATCTCGACCGGATCGCCGTTTGAAGCAACGATGGGCTACAGCCGCGCCATCGTCAAAGGCGGCTGGTGTTTTGTGTCGGGCGTCACGGGCTATGATTATGCGACGATGCAGATGCCGGAGGAGATCGCCGATCAGGCGCAGAATTGTTTTGCCACCATCGCAGTCGTTCTGGACGAGGCGGGCTTCGAGATGGCTGATATCGTGCGGGTGCAATATACCGTGGTTGCACCTGAACTGGTGGAGGCCTTGGTGCCGGTGCTGGGCGCGACCTTGGGACAGATTCGGCCCGCCGCGACGATGGTGATCGCCGGTCTGATCCGCCCAGAGATGAAGGTTGAAATCGAAGTCACGGCATTTAGG
Organism: Cypionkella sp. TWP1-2-1b2; assembly: GCF_049896245.1. NCBI lineage: Bacteria > Pseudomonadati > Pseudomonadota > Alphaproteobacteria > Rhodobacterales > Paracoccaceae > Cypionkella > Cypionkella sp. TWP1-2-1b2. The sequence goes on from NZ_JAFCTX010000004.1 coordinate 101,567, forward strand.
GGCTAACGATGGAAGACTGGCAGCATGGCGGCTTTGGTCTGTACCTGCATTGGCCGTATTGCGAGTCAAAATGTCCCTATTGCGATTTCAATAGCCATGTCGCCAGCCAAATTGATCAGAAGCAGTGGCAGCATGCTTATCTGTCAGAGATTGATCGGCTGGGGCAAGAAACCCACGGCCGGATTCTGAATTCGGTGTTCTTCGGCGGCGGCACTCCGTCTTTGATGGAGCCAGAACTGGTTGCGGCGATCATTGAGCACATCCGGGCAACCTGGCCAATGTCGAACGATCCCGAAATCACTCTGGAAGCCAATCCCGGTTCTGTCGAGGCCGGACGTTTTCGCGGCTTTCAGCAAGCCGGGGTGACGCGGGTTTCGATGGGGATGCAGGCAATGAACGATGAGGATTTGCGTCGTCTCGGTCGCAAGCACAGCGCCGAGGAAGCACGTAAAGCCTTTGAAATTGCGCGAAATTGCTTTGATCGGGTCAGCTTCGATCTGATCTATGCCCGGCAGGACCAAAGCCTTGCGGCTTGGCGCGATGAGTTGGGCAAGGCGCTGGAGCTGGCGATTGATCACCTGTCGCTGTATCAGCTGACCATTGAAGATGGAACCGCCTTTGCAGATCGCTTTGTCAAGGGCGGCCTGCGCGGCTTGCCAAGCGAAGACCTGTCCGCTGAGATGTTCGAGCTGACGCAAGAGCTTTGCGACAAAGCCGGGTTGCCCGGTTATGAAGTGTCAAACCACGCCAAAAGCGGAAGTGAGTCGCGGCACAATCTGATTTATTGGCGTGGTGGTGATTATATTGGCATTGGCCCCGGCGCGCATGGCCGCGTGACGCTGCAGGGCACAAGATGGGCAACCGAGGCACCGAAATCTCCGGCACTTTGGTTGGGCATGGTTCAGGCAGGTCAACTTCCCGAACTGCCGCGCAGCGCCCTGACCGCAGAAGAGCACAGCTTGGAATATCTGCTGATGTCGTTGCGCCTGAGCGAGGGGTTGGATATGGCACGCTACCAGAATATTTCTGGCGCAGCGCTGAGCGCTCAGAAAATTCACGAATTGTCCGAGATTGGGATGGTTGAAATCACGGGCGACCGACTGCGCACAACCCCAAATGGTCGCATGGTATTGAACGCCGTGCTGCGCGATCTGGCAACTGCCTAAGTGAGAGAGGCCTAAAACTCCGCATCGCGCGGGATCACCGACAGCACCCGGCACAGCAAATCAAGCTGATCAAGCGAGCGGTAGCTGATCGTCAGCTTGCCGCCCTCGCCGCCCGGAAGATGGTCGATTTGCACCGACATATGCAGATTTGCCGAAAGATCGGATTCCAGTGCACGGGTATCCGCATCCTTCTCACTGCGCTGTCGCAGAGCGCGACGTTTGGCCGGGTCGATTGCTGACTTCCGCACCAGCTCCTCGGTTTCGCGTACCGAAAGACCGCGTCCAACCACCTGCAGCGCCAGCTCGGTTGCATTGCCAGTGGTGATCAGCGCGCGCGCGTGCCCAGCGGACAAAGTGCCGGACTTAACCATCTGCTGCACGTCTTCTGGCAGTGCGAGCAAGCGCAGCAAATTGGCAATATGGCTGCGGCTGCGCGACAAAGCTTCGGCAATCTTTTCCTGGGTATGGCCAAATCTGTCCATCAACTGGCGATAGGCCAGCGCTTCTTCGATCGAATTCAACTCGGCGCGCTGGATGTTCTCAATAATCGCGATCTCAAGTACTTCTGAATCACTGAACTCGCGCACGATTACGGGCAGTTCATGCAACTGCGCGATCTGCGCCGCACGCCAACGCCGTTCGCCCGCTACGATTTCGTAGAGATCCTGATCAAGCTTCTTACGCACAATAAGCGGCTGAATGACGCCCTTCTGACGCAGCGAATCCGCGAGATCCTTCAGAGCTTCCGGCTGGAAATCGCTGCGCGGCTGATCGGGGTTCGGTACAATCTTTTCGACAGGCAGCATCAATTCGGAGCGCCGAGTTTCTGATGCAGCAGAGGGCGCATCAAGGTTCACATCCGCCATCAGCGCCGAAAGTCCACGGCCCAGGCCGCGCCGATCAAACTTCTTTTCCATCAGACGGTCTCCCCTTTGAAACGATTCCGAACCGGATGCCGCAGCAAAATCTCGGTTGCAAGGGCGCGATAGGCCTCAGAGCCTTTCGACGCGCTGTCATAACTCAAAACGGGTTGCGCATAAGATGGCGCTTCGCTGAGCCGCACATTGCGTGGAATCATGGTTTTGAACACCAAATCCCCCAAGGTCGAGCGCGCATCCTGTTCAACCTGCTGCGAAAGTCGATTGCGGCTATCTACCATCGTCAGCACCACGCCTTCAATGCGAAGCCCCGGATTGGCGCTGCGTCGCACTTCGCGAATGGTCAGCATCAGTTGCGACAGGCCCTCCAGCGCGAAAAACTCGGCCTGTAGCGGCACCAGCACAGCATGACTTGCCACCATCGCATTGATGGTCAGCAGGCTCAGCGAGGGCGGGCAATCAATCAGGATGAAGTCAAGATCCAGCGTTTCAACCCGTGGTTCGCGCAATGAATCATGCAGCAAAAAGCTGCGCTTTTCATTTGAGACCAGTTGAATATCGGCGGAAGACAGATCGGCGCTGGAGGGGCAGAGCAACAAGCCCGCGAAGTCGGTGCCAACCACAGTCTCAACCAGCGGGGTCTCCTCCAACAGCAAATCATAGGTGGTCTTTTTGCGGTCTGTCGGCGCGAAGCCAAGGCCGGTCGAGGCATTGCCCTGCGGATCCAGATCTACCAACAGTACGCGCGCGCCCCGCTCGACCAAAGCAGCCGCAAGGTTGATCGCGGTGGTTGTCTTGCCGACCCCACCTTTTTGGTTGGCGATGGAAAGGATGCGTGGTCCTTCCGCGCCGATAAGGTCATGCAAGATGAATGCCCCTTACTGCAAGAACAAGTGCTTCTGGGTCGGTATGGCTTTGCATCGCATCACACTCAAACCGCCACATCTTCTGCGCATCCTCAATTTCGCGCGTCGCAGCTGCACCCTTGGGAAAAATTGCCACGCCTTGCGGCTTCAAATGCCTGTATCCGTAGCCGCACAGAATAGACAATGGCGCCAATGCTCGCGCTGTAAGGACATCAACATTTTCTGGCTCAAGATCTTCAATACGCTGGGTTTTAACGCTGACAGCGATATCCAAGAGACGTGCAGCTTCTGACAGAAACACCGATTTCCGACGATCTGCTTCCACCAGAATCATCCGAGTCTCTGGCTGCAATTCCTTCGCAAGAATGGCCAGCACGATGCCCGGAAACCCGCCGCCGCTGCCCAAATCGCACCAGAGGCCACCTTCAGCGGGTATTTGTCGAATAAGTTGCGCCGAATCAATGACATGCCTGTCCCAAATCTGCGAAATTCCTGATTTGGAAATCAGATTTATGGCTGGATTCCACTTTTCGACCAACGCGCAATAGGCAAAAAGCCGCTCCAATGTTTCACGTGAAACATTCAGCCAGGCGGGAACCTCAGCCTCGTCACGGTTCATTGCGAGGCAACCCCTCGACGGGCCTTGCGGATGTGCGCCAAGATAAGTGTCAGCGCTGCCGGGGTCATTCCCTCAATCCGCGCCGCTTGCGCCAAATTGGCCGGTCGTACATGCGACAGCTTTGCGACCAACTCTGTTGAGAGTCCCGGCAACCCTGAAAACAAAAATCCGTTTGGAATTTCTGCGGATTCTTCGCGCTTCAAAGCCGCAATCTCATACTTTTGCCGCTCAACATACTGCGCATAGAGCGCATCCGTCGCCGTCTGTTGCTGAATCTCCGGGGCAAACTCGGCAAACTCGGGTACCAATATGGCAATCTGCTCAGCCGTCACATCTGGCATTGCCATCAACGCATGCGCCGTACGACGCGTGCCGTCCTGACTAAGCGAAATGCCGACTCGGTTCACTTCGGTCGGTGAGAATGATCGTTGTTGCAACACTTCCGCCGCCGCCGCGAGACTGTCACGCTTCCGTAAAAATACTGCTTTGCGATCATCCCGAACACAGTCTAAAGCAAGACCTATCGGTGTCAGCCGCTGGTCTGCATTATCCGCCCGCAACGTCAAACGATACTCTGCCCGCGAGGTAAACATACGGTAAGGCTCCGTCACGCCCCGCATGGTCAAATCATCAACCATAACCCCGATATAGCTTTCAGCTCGGCCGAAATGCACCGGATCTTTTGCTTGAGCCAAAGCCGCTGCGTTCAAGCCGGCCAACAGGCCCTGTGCCGCCGCCTCCTCATATCCAGTCGTCCCATTGATTTGACCCGCCAGAAACAACCCCCGCAGTGCCTTCAGTTGCAGGGACAAGTCAAGCCCGCGGGGATCAAAGTAATCATATTCAATGGCATAGCCCGGCTGGGTGATCCGCACATTCTCAAGTCCAAGGATAGAGTGAACATAGGCCTCTTGCACCTCTTGTGGCAAAGAGGTCGAAATTCCGTTCGGATAGACCGTGCTATCGCCAAGCCCCTCAGGTTCCAAAAACACCTGATGTGAGGTTTTGTCGGCGAATCGAACGATCTTATCCTCAATGGAGGGACAATAGCGGGGTCCGATCCCTTCGATATGGCCGCCATACATTGCAGAACGACTGAGATTCTGACGCACAATCGCATGGGTTTTCTCATTGGTATGGGTGATGCCACAGGCAATCTGCCGCACCTGCGGCAGCTTGTTCAGGAAGGAAAACACCACCGGGTTTTCGTCGCCGGGCTGGGTTTCCAACACATCCCAGTTGATCGTGCTGCCATCCAGACGCGGCGGTGTGCCTGTTTTCAAGCGCCCGCGCGCCAGCCCCAACCCTGCGAGTTGTTCGGCCAACAACACAGAGGGATTATCGCCGACCCGGCCACCAGGCCGCCGTTGATCGCCGACATGAATCACCCCATTCAAAAATGTGCCGGCTGTCAAAACAACCGCATCAGCCGATAAATCAACCAAATCCGCCAAGGTAACTCCAGTCACCCTGCCATTTTGCTGTTTCAGCGCAATGACTTCAGCTTCCAGGATCGTCAGATTTTCTTCAGCACTCAGCAGATCCAGAACTGCTGCCCGATACAGCTTTCTATCTGCCTGCGCCCGCGGACCCTGCACCGCTGGACCTTTTCGACGGTTCAGCAATCGATACTGAATCGCCGCACGATCTGCCGCCACAGCCATAATACCATCCATCGCGTCGATCTCACGCACCAGATGGCCCTTGCCCAAGCCCCCGATGGCCGGATTGCACGACATCACCCCAATGCCATCCCGGCGCAGAGATATCAACGCCGTCCGTGAGCCCATCCGCGCCGAGGCAGCCGCAGCTTCCGTACCAGCATGGCCACCGCCAATGACAATCACCTCAAAATGTTTCACGTGAAACAACCTCATTTCCCGATGCAGAAGCTGGAGAATATCTCATCGAGCAGATTCTCAACATCAATTCTTCCCACCATGACTTCCAAAGCCCGCATCGACGCGCGTAAATCCGCCGCCACCAATTCCGGCAAGCTCTGCGCCCGCCCCATTCGGTCCCGCGCCGATTCCAGCCCAGACACCGCAACCTGCATCGCGATACGCTGCCGCTCGCGGATCAGCAACCCCGCTGATGCCACTCGCCCTGACAACCGCGTCGCAATCTCAGCTATAAGCCAATCAATCCCGGCTCCCGTCTTGCCTGAAACCGTCGCTGAAACCAGCAACGCCGCGCCATCGCGAATATCCGCCTTGCCCAACACCACAAGATCATCGACCTCGGGCAACAACATCAGCACCTCATCAGGATCGGCTTGCAGAAAAATCCGCAAATCAGCCTGACGTGCGCGCTCCAACGCCCGCTCTACGCCAATCCGCTCGACCACATCCACCGAATCACGCAGGCCAGCAGTATCCAGCAATGTCACCGACAGCCCCGCAATATCCATCCGAACCTCAATCACATCCCGCGTCGTGCCAGCAACTTCCGAGGTAATTGCCGCCTCCCGCCCCGCCAACGCATTGAGCAACGTCGACTTACCGGCATTGGGCGCGCCAACAATCGCCACCTCAAAACCGTCCCTGATCCGCTCCGCAGCCCGCGCGCCATCCAACTCACCGCGCAACTGGACCAACAGACCAGCAATCAATGCCCGAACCTCAGGGCTCACATCCAGCGGCAGATCTTCGTCGGCAAAATCAATCGTCGCCTCGATCAAAGCCGCCGCCCGGACCAGATCCAGCCGCCAAGCCTCCGCCCGTCGCCCCAAAGCCCCCGACAACACCCGCAAGGCCTGCTTGCGCTGCGCTTCGGTCTCGGCATCGATCAAATCGGCAAGCCCTTCCACCTGCGTCAGATCAAGCCGCCCATTCTCCAGTGCCCGCCGGGTAAACTCCCCTGCCTCGGCCATCCGCAGCCCGTCTGTCGCCGCCAGTGCCTGCAACACCCGCGCCACCACAGCGGTGCTGCCATGCAGCTGCAACTCGGCGCTGGCTTCACCGGTAAAACTCGCCCCCGCCGCAAACAGCAGCACCAAGGCCTCATCCAACACCTCACCCTGCCAGACCAGACGCCGCAATCCGGCTTGACGGAGCGGCGGCAACGCACACAACTCGGCCACCGAATAATGAGCCAAGGGCCCGGAAATCCGGATGACAGCAACGCCCGCTTTGCCTCGCGCCGAGGCGAGGGCGAAAATCGTGTCCATAACCAAGCCTTTGATTATAAGAGCAAGTTATGCGTTCATCGACTCGAAAAACTCACCGTTGCTCTTGGTTTGTTTCAGCTTCGAGATCAAGAATTCGATGGCATCCGTCGTGCCCATTGGGTTCAGAATCCGCCGCAGCACATAGGTTTTCTGCAAATCGATCTTCTCGACCAGCAGATCTTCCTTCCGCGTACCGGATTTCAGAATATCAATCGCCGGGAACACTCGCTTGTCGGCAACCTTGCGGTCCAACACGATCTCGCTGTTGCCGGTGCCCTTGAATTCTTCAAAGATCACCTCGTCCATCCGGCTGCCGGTATCAATCAAAGCGGTCGCAATGATCGTCAGCGAGCCGCCTTCTTCAATATTCCTCGCCGCACCAAAGAATCGCTTTGGCCGCTGCAGCGCATTGGCATCCACACCGCCAGTCAAAACCTTACCCGAGGACGGCACCACGGTGTTGAACGCCCGACCCAGACGGGTAATCGAATCAAGCAAAATCACCACATCGCGCTTATGCTCAACCAGCCGCTTGGCCTTCTCGATCACCATCTCCGCCACCGCGACATGCCGCGTCGCTGGCTCGTCGAAGGTCGAGGATACCACCTCGCCCTTCACCGAACGTTGCATATCGGTGACTTCCTCTGGCCGCTCATCAATCAGCAACACGATCAGATAACATTCCGGATGATTGGTGGCGATCGAATGGGCAATATTCTGCAACAACACCGTCTTACCCGTCCGCGGTGGCGCCACGATCAACGCACGCTGGCCTTTACCGATCGGGCAGACCAGATCAATAATCCGCGCCGAGCGGTCTTTGATCGTCGGATCTTCAACTTCCATCTTCAACCGCTCATCCGGGTAAAGCGGCGTCAGGTTGTCGAAGTGAACCTTGTGACGCGCCTTTTCCGGATCGTCAAAGTTGATCCGGGTGACTTTGGTCAGACAAAAATATTTCTCGTTTTCTTTCGGCGCCGCCATGGTGCCTTCAATCGTATCGCCCGTCCGCAGGCTGAACTGCCGCAGAATATCGGGCGAGACATAGATATCATCCGGGCCGGGCAGATAATTTGCAGAAGGCGAGCGCAAGAAGCCAAAGCCATCCTGCAACACTTCCAGCACACCATCACCGCCGATTTCCCAACCTTCTTCGGCATGTTCTTTCAGGATCGAGAACATCATCTCGCCCTTGCGCATGCTTGGAGCGTTCTCAATCTCCCATTCTTCTGCCATCGCCAGCAGCTCAGCCGGGGTCTTGGCTTTCAGATCAGCAAGATTCAAATGCTCAACGGTCATGTGGAATTCACCCTAGGCGCGCGGCCCCAAATTTGGGCCAGCAGCAGCAATGTCAATGGAAAGCGGAATAGCCGAATGGCTGCGCTGGGCATCATCTAAGACCAGCCTGCGCCCAAGTCAAGGATTTCAGATTGGGATTTCAGAACTTCACAATCACCGAGATCACGATAATCATCATTAGCAACGTCGGCACTTCGTTCATCATTCTGTACCGTCGACCGGTGACGCTGTTGCTGCCAGCGACAAATTCCTTCCTCCGCCGCCCCAGCCAGTGATGAAACAGCGTCATAGCAATCACGCAAAATGCCTTGGTCCACGGCCAAACCTCCGTCCAATCCACGATCCCCGGTGTAAAGACCAGCGCCAGACCAAACAGCCATGTCGCCACAGAAGCCGGATTGATGATCGCCTTCAACAACCGTCGCTCCATCACCTGAAACATCACATCGGTAGCCGTGCCGGGTTCTACCTGCTCGACATGATATACAAACAACCTCGGCAGGTAGAACAGCCCCGCCATCCAAGCGATGACAGAGATCACATGCAATGCCTTGATCCAAGGATAATACGTCGCCAGAAAGTCGCTCACAGGTTCACCTCACCTCTTAGCTTCTTCTTAAAGAATAGATTCTAGAAAGAAAGATGATGTTGTAGGGGCCGTGGATAACAGAATTTCTCGGGTTCTCCCGCCTTATATCCCCAGGGTCCGGGCTGTGCGTAACTTTAGAACGATTTTCGCGCTTCACAGTTATAGGTTTCAAATCAATATTGTACACGAAAATCGTGCGATAGCGGTTGCTCCACAGCCTCTGGATATATCACGCGCACACAGCCTGGCGTTTCCTCCGTCCCCATGTGGGAAAACCCGCCGAGCCTCGCCTCTGTGCTTGACAAAACCCTGCCCATCCCGCCTTTTCGGCGCTAAATCGGGCTTACCCCCAAATCCACTTGCCGGAACAAACCCAGCTTATCCACAAGGCCGCCCCCATCATGCGCCCGCTGCTTTTAGCCTCTGCATCGCCAATCCGCTTGCAGCTTTTGCGCAACGCGGGGTTTGAGGTCAGAGCGCAGCCTGCCCGCATCGACGAAGACGCCATCCGCCAAGCGCTTCAAGCCGATGCCGCCCCGCCCCGCGAGATTGCCGATGCGCTTGCCGAAATGAAAGCCCGCAAACTGGCCGAGAAAAACACCGACGCGCTTGTGCTGGGCTGCGATCAGATCCTCGCCTTCAAGGGGCGGGTTTTTGGCAAGCCCGAAACCCCTGACGAGGCCCGTGCTCAACTGAGCGAATTTCGCGGCCAAACCCACCAACTGATCTCGGCTTTGGTGCTTTATGACGGTGGCAAGCCGATTTGGCGGCATATGTCTGAGGCGAAACTGACGATGCGTCCGCTTTCGGACAGCTATCTTGACGATTACCTCACCCGCAACTGGCACTCCTTGCGCGAATCCGTCGGTGGCTACAAACTCGAAGAAGAAGGCATCCGGCTGTTCTCCACCGTCGAGGGTGATTACTTCAGCATTCTCGGCCTGCCGCTCCTTCCCTTAATCGGCTATTTAGGCACCAGAGGCTTCATCCCAACATGACCGACCCACCCCGCATCCCACTTGCCGGCGTCATCGGCCACCCGATTGCGCACAGCCGCTCGCCGGCGCTGCACGGCTTCTGGCTAAAGCGTTATGGCATCAAAGGCCATTATATCCCGATGGATGTGGCACCACAGGATCTGCGGCAAATACTTGAAATCCTACCGAAACTTGGCTTTGTCGGCCTCAATGTGACCATCCCCCACAAGGAAGAGATTCTGAAAATTGCCGATGTTGTCACCGATCGCGCCGCGCTGATCGGTGCCGCCAACACGTTGATTTTCCGCAAAGATGGCCATATCCATGCCGACAACACCGACGGCGCGGGCTTCATCGCTAACCTGCGGCAAAACGCGCCACACTGGAATCCCACCGCTGGCCCCGCCGCCGTGTTTGGCGCCGGTGGTGCTGCCCGTGCTGTAGTCGCTGCCTTGATCGAGGTCGGGGTGCCAGAGATTCGCATTGCCAACCGCACCCAGCCTCGGGCCCAAGCTTTGCGGGGGGATTTTGGCGCAAAGCTGCAGATCTACGATTGGGTGCAGGCGCCAAATATGCTGGAGGGTGCCGCAACCGTCATCAATACGACCTCGCTCGGCATGTCGGGTAAGTCCGATTTCCGGGTGCCGCTGGATGGACTTGAACGGGACGCACTTGTCACCGATCTTGTCTACAACCCGTTGAAAACAAGCTTTCTTCTTGAGGCACAAGCCAAGGGCTGCACCGTCGTCGACGGCCTCGGCATGTTGCTTCACCAGGCCGCCCCCGGCTTTGAACGCTGGTTCGACCAACGGCCAGATGTAGACGAAGCCACCCGCCAAGCCGTGCTCTCGGCATGACCTTCCGCCTCGGCCTCACCGGTTCCATCGGGATGGGAAAATCCACCACCGCCGCGATGTTCGCCGCTGCGGGTCTGCCGGTCTGGGACGCCGACATTGCGGTCCACCGCCTCTACCAACACGGCGGCTCAGCCGTCAGCCTAATCGGCGAGATCTGCCCCGAGGCTGCGAAGAGCGGGAATGTTTCACGTGAAACATTAAAACGCGCGATTGTAGCCGATCCCAGCCTGTTGGCCAAACTCGAAGCCATCACCCACCCGCTCGTCGCCGCCGACCGCGCCGGCTTCCTCGCCCAAACCACCGCCGACATTGCCGTCCTCGACATCCCGCTGCTGTTCGAGACATCCAGCCAACACGAATTCCACGCCACCCTCCTCGTCACCGCTCCGCCTGATCTGCAACGCCAACGCGTTTTGCAACGCCCCGGCATGACCGAGCAGCACTTCCAAACCCTGCTCAGCCGCCAAATGCCCGACGCTCAAAAACGCAGCTTAGCCACCCATATCGTTGAAACACTGGACCTTTCCGCCACCGAAGCCTATGTCAAATCCCTGATTGCCCATATCCGAGCCCGCCATGCGTGAGATCGTCCTCGACACCGAAACCACCGGCTTTGAACCCTCCGAAGGCGACAGAATCGTCGAAATCGGTGCGGTAGAGCTGTTCAACCACCTGCCCACCGGCAAAACCTACCACCAATATATCAACCCCGAACGCCTGATGCCGAAAGCCGCCTTCGACGTCCACGGCCTCGGCGACGACTTTTTGCGCAATAAACCCGTGTTCAAAATCATCGCGCAAGCCTTTCTCGATTTCATCGGCGACGCTCAACTGATCATCCACAACGCCAGTTTTGATATGAAATTCCTCAACGCCGAATTAACAGCCGTCAAACTGCCGATCCTGCCGATGACCCGTGCCACCGACACCCTTATGATGGCCCGTCGCAAATTTCCCGGCTCTCCCGCCACCCTTGATGCTCTGTGCCGCCGCTTTGGCGTCGACAATTCCGCCCGCGAAAAGCACGGCGCTCTGCTCGATTCCGAAATCCTGGCCGAGGTCTATCTCGAACTTGTCGGTGGCAGGCAACCGGATTTCGGGCTCAATCCTGTGGCGCAAACCGCCACTGGCCCTGCGAAAACCCTCTCGGATTGGCGTCCGCGCCCGCGCCCAAACCCGCTACCGCCGCGACTGACCGAGTCAGAATCTGCCGCGCATACCGCCTTCGTCGAGAAGATGGGCGCGGTGGCCATCTGGAAAAAGCGGCTCTAACATCGCTTAAAACCCCAAATTAGCGCAATCGAACTGACACCACCCAATCTCAAAAAGGCCCCCATGAAAACCATCTTCGTCACTGGCTCCGCAGGCTTCATCGGCTATCATCTTTGCAAACTCCTCTTGGCCGAGGGCTTTCGCGTCGCAGGCTACGATGGCATGACAGATTACTACGATGTGACGCTGAAACAGCGCCGCCTCGCCATGCTGCTGCAAAACCCCAACTTCACCAACACCGAAGCCCTGCTCGAAGACCAAACTGCCCTCGAATCCGCGCTGCGCGCTGCGGGTCCGCAGGTCATCATCCATCTCGCAGCCCAAGCAGGCGTCCGCTACAGCCTTGAAAACCCACGCGCTTATCTCAACGCCAACCTCGTTGGCGGCTTCAACGTGCTCGACCTCGCCCGCGAACTCAAGGTGGATCACCTGCTGATGGCCTCCACCTCCTCGGTCTATGGTGCCAACACCGAAATGCCCTTCCTTGAAACCCACAAAACCGAAACCCAACTCACCTTCTACGCCGCCACTAAAAAGGCGAATGAGGCGATGGCACATTCCTACGCCCATATCTACGGCCTGCCCGTCACCATGTTCCGCTTCTTCACCGTCTATGGCCCTTGGGGCCGCCCCGACATGGCACCCTATAAATTCACCAAAGGCATCCTGGAAGGCACCCCGATCGAGATCTACAACAATGGCGAGATGTGGCGCGACTTCACCTATGTCGACGATCTTGTGCGCGGCATCCGCCTGCTGATCGACGCCATCCCACAACGCCCCGCCACCCCTGAAGACATTCCTGCAGGCGACAGCCTCTCTCCCGTCGCCCCCTACCGTGTCGTCAACATCGGCAATTCCGACAAAGTCAAACTGTTGGATTTCATCAAAGCCATCGAAGACGCCACCGGCTGCAAAGCAATCCGCAACTACCTGCCGATGCAAACCGGCGATGTCACAGCCACTTGGGCCGACGCCAACCTGTTGAAAACCCTCACCAACTACCAACCGCAAACAAATGTCCGTGACGGCATGGCAAATTTCGTGCGTTGGTATCGCGACTATTACCAGATTTGAAATGCGAAAGGCCGACCCCGCAAGGTCGGCCCTTCAAATTCAACAGCGCTAAACTCAGTTCGCCACCGGAGCAGGCTGCGCCCGCCGCGCAATTTCCTGCCGATACAAAGCCAGAAAATCCACCGTATCAATGTTCAGCGGCGGGAAGCCGCCATCACGCGTCACATCCGAGATAATCCGCCGCACGAACGGGAACAGCAGCCGTGGACACTCGATCATCAAAAACGGATGCAACTGCTCCTCCGGCACGCCTTCCACATGGAAAATCCCGCCGTAATCGACCTCCAGCAAGAACAACGTATCGCCGTTCACCTTGTTCTTCGAGGTCACCTTGAACTTCGTCACGATATCAAACTGATGGTCCTGCGACCGCTTGCGCGCGTCCAAACTCACCTGCACCTGAATGTCAGGCTGCACTTCCGAAGCCGTCAGGCCCTTCTGCGCCACCATGTTTTCAAACGACATGTCCCGCACAAATTGCGCCAGAACTGACATTTTGATCTGCGGCGCGCCGCTATTTTCCTCGGCCATAAGCCCCACTCCCTGAAAATTCCTGCATACCCCTAGCAGGTCATCTCAAAGGCCTCAATCCTCTCGCCACTTCGAAGGCCGCGTCACCCCACCAATCTTGTCACGCGCGGGCACCACTTCCTCATATTCCGCATCCACCCAGTCGGCCTCGCCGCGTCGCCGCGCAAAGCCATGCGCCTGCACACGCGACGCCAGCATGGCAATCAACCCCGTCCGCACAAACGGCAGCAACAACACCAATCCGATAAAATCGGTGAAAAATCCCGGCAGGATCAGCAAAATCCCGCTCAGCATGATCAACGCGCTATGCGCCATCGGCTGCAACGCAGCGATACCGCCGCCGCCGCGCACCTCGCGCAACGCCCCCATACCCTGCCAGCGGATCAACCCGACCCCCAACATCCCGCTCAAAACCACCCAAGCCAGCGTTGCCCACAGCCCCAACCAGCCGCCAACAACCACAAACAGCCCGATTTCCAGCATTGGCCATGCCAAAATCAGCGCAAAAACCCACATCTCAGCACCCTCCGTGCAATCTGGCGGCCAAACCATAGACTTGGCCGCCCCCAGACCCTACATAAGGGTTCAACGCCCGGATCACCAACCCCCCGGGCCCGTTTTGAGGCGCTTATGAATTCCTCCTTGATTCAACTGCTCGTTCTGGCCGGAATCGCCGTGTTCCTGATCCTGAAACTGCGTTCCGTGCTCGGTTCGCGCGAAGGCTTTGAAAAGCCTGCGCTGCCCGCTGACACAGCGCGCCCGCAGCCCAAACTGGTGCAGCCCGTCTCCGATGATGGCACCGATCTCGACATCACCGATCACGCTCCCGCAGGCAGTCCCGCAGCACTTGCCCTAAGCGCGATGAAAGTGGCGGAACCCGGCTTTTCCGTCGGTGAATTCCTGCACGGCGCGCGCGGCGCTTATGAGATGATCCTGATGGCGTTTGAACGCGGCGATATCGACCCAATCCGCCCTTTCCTTGCCGACGAAGTTGAAGCGTCCTTCACCCAAGCCATCAATGCCCGCGAACGCGACGGCCAGACGGTTGAGGCCAACTTCCTCGGCCTGCGCGAAATGACGCTTTCGGATGCCGAATACGATCCCACCACGCGCACCGCCGAAATCACCCTGCGCTACACTGGCGAATTGACCTCACTGGTGCGCAATAAAGCCGGCGAAATCATCGAAGGCTCCGCCACCGAGGTCAAACGCCAACGCGACGGCTGGACCTTCGCCCGCCGCATGGGCGTGCAAGATCCAAACTGGCAACTCGTCGGCACCAGCGATTGAAGCGCGTTGCGTCCCCTTTCCATCAAACCCTTGCCTGCGCGGCCAAGGCAGCGATTGCTCTGCAAACGCGTTCGGCTGCGCAAGCAAGGTCAAATTGACGCAACGCGCTCTTGGCGGATGCATGCTGTTTTCGCCTCCTGCCTTCTGGCCCTCACGATGACAGTCACGCCCGCCTCGGCGCAAATGCTGGATTTCGAGGCGCTGGAGGGCTGGAGCGAAGACAATCACCTGGCCGCCCTTACTGCTTTCCAAGAGACTTGCGATAAACTCGACGCACCCGACTGGCAGTCAATCTGCGACCTTGCCGCCGATGCCGATACTTCTGACGCCGCCGCCAAAGCCTTCTTTGAACTCCTGTTCAAGCCCGTGCTGATCGGCAATCCCCCCGCCCTGTTCACCGGCTATTACGAGCCCGAACTCAACGGCTCCTACAGCCGCACCCCGCGTTTCGCCTACCCGATCTATGCCCGCCCGCCAGAACTCCAAGACGGCCAGGTCTACTACGACCGCGCCACCATCGAAGGCGGAGCACTCCGGGGCCGAGGGTTAGAGATCGCATGGCTCGAAGATCCGGTAGAGGTTTTTTTCCTGCAAATCCAAGGCTCTGGTCGGATTAAAATGACCAACGGCCACGTCATCCGCGTCGGCTATGCAGGCCGCAACGGCCATGCCTACCGCTCGGTCGGCAAGGAAATGATCGCGCGCGGCATGCGCACCCCGGATCAAGTCTCCGCTCAAGACATCAAACTCTACGTCCGCTCCAACCCCACCGCAGGCAACGCCCTGCTCAGCGTAAACCCCTCCTACATCTTCTTCCGCAAAATCGCCGACCTGCCGTCCGACAAAGGTCCGATCGGCGCCATGGGCCGCTCTATCACCCCGATGCGCTCCGTCGCCATCGACCCCGCCTTCACCCCGCTCGGCGTCCCGGTCTGGATTGAGAAATCCGGCGACAACCCGATCCACAGCCTGATGGTCGCCCAAGACACCGGGGGGGCGATCAAAGGCCCGCAACGCGCCGACATCTTCTTCGGCACCGGCGACAGCGCGGGCGATGCCGCTGGCACAATCAAAGACGGCGGCCGCATGATCCTGCTGCTGCCCATTGACCGTGCCTATGCCATGCTGCCGGAAGGCTAGCCGATGCGCCGCCGCACCCTGCACCCGGACGAACAAGAAATCTGGCAAGCCGTCGCCCGCACCGCCAAGCCGATGCACCCGATGGGCCATGTCTTTCTGAAACCTGCCGAGCCGAAACCACTACCGACCCAAACCGCAGCCCCGGCAACGCCGCGCCTGCCGCTGTTCCGCTTGGGCGAAAAATCCCGCAGCAAACCCGGCCACGACATCCTGCCCATCCTGTCGGAATCCCTCTCCGCTGCGCCTTTGCAAATGGATGCCAAAACCCACGGCAAAATGACCCGTGGCAAACTCTCGCCCGAGGCCCGCATCGACCTGCACGGCCTAACCCTGTCCGAAGCGCACCCCGAACTGATCCGCTTCATCCTCAACGCCCAAAGCGCTGGAATGCGTCTGGTTCTGGTGATCACCGGAAAAGGCAAGCGCGGCCATGACATAGGCCCAATCCCGCAACGCATCGGCGCTTTGCGCCACCAAGTTCCGCACTGGCTGCGCCTGCCACCGCTTGGTCCTGCCGTGCTGCAAATATCTGAAGCCCACCTGAAACACGGCGGCTCTGGCGCATATTACATTTACCTGCGCAGACGCTGATAGGTTAAAACTTCCTTAAATTGAGGTCATAACACCTTGATTTTGCGTATCTTGGATAAGGTCCCAACTCGGGACCGTCCTTATCGCGTGAAATCCGAAGCCACCGTCGCCACTGGCCGCAACACAATCTGGGTCGCATTCTGTACCGTCAAAACCACCCCCGGCAGCAAACCAATCCGCGCCCTCCGGTCCGCCTCAAACGCGTTGGAAACATCACCCAACCGATCCAGCAGCGCAATCAAAGCCGACGAATCCCCAACCACAAAATGCCCGGACCCCTTCGAGAACGCCCCCACATCCATGAACGTCACCTTCAAATCCGCCACCCGCGATACATCGGTCAGCGACCCCAACCGCTCATCCTGCCCAGTCAGCAGCGCCGACAAACGCAGATATTTATCGCGGTCCGAGCCAAAGATCACAAACGGCTGCGGCAGCGCGCCCATCGAATGTGCGCTTCTTTTGAACACGTCCACGTCGATATCCGGCGAGATAAAGATCACCCCGCCAATCAACCCCAACGTCCTCTTATCCCCCCGGATTGCCGCCTGCCGCAGCGCCTCCATCGTCAACCCGGCCCCCATCGAATGCGCCACGATCAAAATCCGCTTCGCCCCAGCCGCCGCCACCTCATGAATCAGGCTTTCCAACCCATCCCGCGCAAACAGCGCCGAATCGCGGTCATAGGCATAGCCGAGCGGTTCTGCAGCCGAGGGCCAAGCATAATGCACCACGGCCCCCGGCAGCTTCAGATCATGCGCAAACTGCGCCACCCGATAAACGCCTTCCGAGAAATTGTTGTTGTAGCCATGCACGAAAATCACCGCCTCGCCGCCATTCGCCGCCAGCTGCGCTTTCAGGTCTTTGCGGAACGGCAGGTCGTTTGGATAAACGATCTGATCGGTGGTCAGAAAATGCTTCAGAGGATTGGCTTTGCCATGCCGGGGTGGCCAGTTGATCTCGCCTAACTTGCGATCTGGCGGCACCGAAACGTCATAGCGGGCGAAGTTGATCTGTTCAGAGCGATAGGTGCCGAAAGAGCCGTCCTGATCCTGTTTGCGGGTGGTGCCGATGAAGATTTTCTCGACCTGCCCCACTGAGGCCGCTTGCGGGTCAAGCGTGACATGGCCGCGTGGGGCGCAGGCCAGCAGCAAGCTCAGGGAAAGCATCAGCAGAAATCGGGTCATGGGCGGCCTTTTTTCGTCAAACTCTGCAGTTTCAGGGGCTGGGTCAAGTGACGTTATGTTGCAGCTGCGCAAATGCCGCTGTCCACGCGTAGCGCAGGCATAAAGCGTATGTTTTTCAATGGATTAGGCTTTTGCATTCAGGGTTTATTAACAGATCGGCTTTTGAGTATTTAGGCCAAGAGGAAGCCGGGGCAAGTATGAAAAAAGTCTTAAGGACATATCCCTAACCCTTTGAAATCATATAACCCGCGCGCCTGTCCACGCGTGGCGCTTACAAAACATAGCGCGAGATATCCGCCGACCGCGCCAGCGCGCCCAGATTTTTCTCGACGAAAGCTGCGTCCACGACGACCTCCTCACCCGCGCGATCCGGGGCGGTGAAGGATAACTCCTCAAACACCCGCTCCATCACCGTATAAAGCCTGCGCGCGCCGATGTTTTCGATGGATTTGTTGACCTCTGCCGCAATTCGCGCCAGCGCCGCGATCCCATCGGTGGTGAAAGAAACCGCGACATCTTCCGTCCCCATCAGCGCCGCATATTGCCGGGTCAGCGCATTATCTGTCTCGGTCAGGATGCGCACGAAATCATCTTCGGTCAGCGGCGCCAGTTCCACCCGGATCGGCAACCGCCCCTGAAGTTCCGGCAGCAAATCCGAAGGCTTGGCGACATGAAACGCTCCAGATGCGATGAACAGGATATGATCGGTCTTCACCGGGCCATATTTGGTGGAAACCGTGGTGCCTTCAATCAGCGGCAGTAAATCCCGCTGCACGCCTTCGCGCGACACATCCGCCCCCCGCGCATCCGCTCGCGCGCAGATTTTGTCGATCTCATCCAGAAACACGATGCCGTTTTCCTGCACCGCCGCCAGCGCTGCCGCCTTCACAGCCTCATCATCCAGCAGCTTATCGGCCTCTTGCCCGATCAGCAGATCATAGCTTTCGGCCACCGTAACCTTCTTCCGCGTGGTCCGCGTGCCGAACGCCTTGAACAAATCCTGCAAGCCCTGCATCTGCATTTCCATGCCCTGCCCGCCCATCATCGGCATCGCAGGGGCGGCATCGGCGATTTCCAATTCGATCACCGTCGCATCCAATTCGCCGCGCCGCAGCTTGCCGCGAAAAATCTCGCGGGTCTGCTCACGCGCCTCTTTGCCCGCCAAAGCCTCAACAACCCGCTCCTCTGCCGCCTGCTTGGCCTTCGCGGCGACGTCCTCGCGCATCCGGGCGCGGGTGTCGATCATCGCGGCGTCCACCAGATCGCGAATGATGCTTTCGACATCGCGCCCGACATAGCCAACCTCGGTGAATTTAGTGGCCTCGACCTTCAGAAACGGCGCTTTCGCCAGTTTTGCCAGCCGTCGTGCAATCTCGGTTTTGCCCACCCCGGTCGGCCCGATCATCAGGATATTTTTTGGATAGACCTCATCACGAATGTCATCCGGCAGATTGCGGCAACGCCAGCGGTTGCGCAAAGCCACGGCGACGGCGCGTTTGGCGTCGCGCTGGCCGATGATGTGGCGGTCGAGCTCCGAGACGATCTCGCGGGGCGTGAGGTTGGTCATTTGGAAATCCGTTCCACGGTTAGATTGCCGTTGGTGAACACGCAAATCTCGGCTGCAATCGCCATGGCGCGGCGGGCGATGTCTTCGGCGGGCAAATCGGTGGTCATCAGGCCGCGCGCGGCGGCGAGGGCGAAATTGCCGCCAGAACCTATGGCGGCGATGTCGTGTTCAGGTTCCAGTACGTCTCCGGCACCCGTGATCACGTAAAGATCGCGGCCATCGGTGACGATCAGCATGGCTTCCAAATTGCGCAGGTACTTGTCCATGCGCCAATCTTTCGCCAGATCAACGCAAGCGCGGGCGAGTTGACCGGGGGCGGCCTCCAGCTTTTTCTCCAGCCGTTCCAGCAGGGTGAACGCGTCGGCGGTCGATCCGGCAAAGCCTGCGACCACATCATGACCACCCGGCGACAGGCGGCGGACCTTACGGGCAGTGCCTTTGATCACGGTATTGCCGAGCGAGACCTGGCCATCGCCCGCCACCACAACCTCACCGCCGCGGCGCACAGCGAGAATGGTGGTGCCATGCCAACCGGGGAATTTGTCTTCGGCCATCTGCGTCTCCATTTGCTGATCATTGTATGGAAGGGCATCGCGTTGGGTGCAAGCGGCTGGCTGGCAGGTGCGGAGGAAAACGCCTAAGCTTGGCGGGATGCAGCGCGTGTTGAACTTTTATCTCGATGATGACAAACGCGCCCGCGCCGAGGCGGGGCTCGGGATTTTTGGCGCTGTGGTGGGCGTGATGCGTGCGGCGGGTTGGGCTGTGCGCTACTGCGGGCAACAGGATATGGTGGCGGGTGAGGGCTATCACCTTGTCTACAATCGCGCGGTGGATGGGCGGTTTTGCTTCAGCCTAAGGCGTTGTTATCTGGATAAATTTTTTCGGATTGAAGCGACGAATGATCGCTGGGATTGGGAGGTGGCGGGGCTGCCATTTTTCGCTGCGCCGGGGCAGGCGTGGTTTCAACGCTATTGGCGGGAGCGGTTGTTTGGCGGGCTGGCCATCGCGCAGGGCGGCTATATTTTCATGCCGTTGCAGGGAAAATTGTTGCAGCAGCGGCATTTTCAGACCGCGTCCCCGATAGAGATGATCCATGCGACTTTGGCGGCGGACCCTGCGCGGCGGATCGTGGCGACATTGCATCCGCGTGAGATTTATTCTGACGCCGAGCTGGAGGCGCTGCGCGGGATTGAGCGGTTTGAACTGGTGAAGGGTTCGCTGCCGGTGCTTGCGGGCTGTGATTATGTGGTGACGCAGAATTCCTCAATGGCGCTGACGGGGTTTTTTGCTGACAAACCTGCGGTGCTGTTTGCGCGGATTGATTTTCACCATATCGCGGCGTCGGTCGGGCAGTTGGGGGTGGCAGAAGCGTTTGAGGCAGTGCATCGGCCACAGCCCTATGCGTCCTATCTGCATTGGTTTTTCAAGCGGCAGGCGCTGGCATCGTCAGGTGATGGGCATCAGGCACAGATTGCGGATCGCTTGCGGACGCACGGCTGGCCGCTGTGAAAAAAGGCTCCCCGAGGGGAGCCTTTGATCGGATTTTGGCAAGTGTCAGAGCGCAGTTGCGATCCAGTTGGCAAGTGCAGCTTTCGGAGCCGCACCCGTTTTATTCGAGACGACTTCGCCATTTTTGAACAGGAACAGCGCCGGAATACCGCGCACACCGAGGGCGGCGGGGCTGTCGGGATTCTCATCGACATTGATCTTCACGATCTTGACCTTGCCGGCGTATTCAGCGGCGAGTTCTTCCAAGGCTGGGCCGATTTGACGGCAAGGGCCGCACCATTCGGCCCAGAAATCCACGACAACCGGGATGTCCGATTTGCGGACTTCGGCGTCGAAAGTGGCGTCGGTTACGGCGACGGTATTGGCACCCATGATGGGATCTCCTAGGGGAAATGTTAGGCATTGAACCTAGGCATGGCAGGCTGCTGCGTCAAGGGATAGTGGCGCGTTGCATAGCTGCCCGCACAATATCGGGGGGCAGCGGCATCAGGCTGGCGGTGCGGGTCCACAGGATCGCGGTATCGATGCGGTGGTTGGGGTAGATTTGGCCTAAGGCGCTGGCATAGGCGGCCATTTGGCGCAGGATGCCTTCCGGGGTTTCGGCTGGGGTGGCCGGGGTGCGGTGGTTGGATTTGAAATCGACGGCGAGGATGTGATCGGCTGCGATCAACAAGCGGTCGATGGTGCCGAGCATGGGCTGGCCGTTGAGGCTGGCGGTGAAGGTGACTTCGCTGAGGGCTTCGGGGGCGAAGATGTGGGGGTGCGCTGTGAGGACGGCTTCGGCCTCGGGCAATAGCGCGGCCCGTTGGGTGGCGTCGGGGATCAGGGCGGTGGCGAGCGCGGGCCAGTCGGCGCGGGGCGCGTTGGGCAGGTGTTCGAGCAGCAGATGTAAAGCGGTGCCACGGTCTTTGGCGGCATCTTCGCCAGAACCGTCGGTTTCGCCGGGAAGCAGCTTTGCGCCGCCGAGATCAGAGGGGGAAAGCAGTTGCGCGGGGCGGTCGGGCGCGGCGGCAGGTTGGGTGGCCCACAGCGGAAGCACTGGCATTTCTGGCTGTGTTAGAGACTGTTTTGCTACCGGATCAGGCCAATTTCCGAAGCTGTGGCGCAGGGCATCGTCGGCGATGGCCTCAAATCCTGCGGCCTGCATCCCCTGTTGAACCAACTTGTACCACGCACCGTCTTTCTTCGCCTCGCCCGCGCCGCAGACGATCAGCCAACTGCGCCCGCGGGTGAGGGCGACGTAGAGCAGGCGCAGGCCTTCTTCCTCGCCTTTGTCTTTGCGCAGGGTTCGGGCGGCGGCGATGGCGGGCGGGCTTTCATCGGAGGGGGTTTTCCAGACGGGAATACCGTTCTCCAGCGCGTAAATCTCATCACGGTCTTGCGGGTTGCGGTCGCAGGTGTCGGGCAGGATCACCAAGGGCGCTTCCAGCCCCTTCGCGCCGTGGACGGTCATGACGCGGATGCGGTGGCCCTCGCTGTCCATCTGGCGTTTGACCTCGATATCATCGGTTTCCAGCCAGATCAGGAAACCGGTCAGGCTGGGGATTTCGTTGCGCTCAAACGCGAGGGCTTGGGAAAGGAATTCGTCAATGCCATCCTCGGCCTCGGGGCCAAGCCGGGTCAGCATACGGCGGCGGCCATCGTGGCGGGTAAGGGCGCGCTCGATCAGATCATAGGGGCGCAGGAAGTCTGCGTTGTTGCGCAGATCGTGCAGCATGGCGAGGGTTTCGGGGTGGGTGGTGGTGTCACGCAGGGTTTCCCACAGGAAGCCTTTGCGGGGTTGGGCGAGAGCATAAAGTTCGGCCTCGGTCCAGCCACAAAACGGTGAGCGCAGCAGGGCTGCAAGAGACAGATCATCCTCGGGCGTGGCGAGGAAAGACAGCAGTGCGGCGAGGTCTTTCACCGCAAGTTCCGCGCCGAGTTTCAGGCGGTCTGCGCCTGCAATGGGGAGATTTGCTTTTTTGCAGGCGCGGATGATTTCTGAAAACAAAGCCGAGCGGCGCTGCACGAGGATCAGCACGTCGCCTGCGTGCAACGCGCGCGGGCCATCATCGGTGGGGATCTGCGTGCCTGCGTCGATCAGAGCTTTGATGTGGCGAGCAATTTTCTCAGCAAGGCGCGCGGTGTGGTGGGTTTCCGAGATCAGATCAATCGGGTCTTCCCAGTTTTCATCCTTGGGGTCTTCGGTTTTTTCCAACAGCGGCCAAAGGTCAACGCGCCCCGGTAGATCGGATTTGAAGGCGAGGTGATGGACAGAAGCGCCCATGGCTTTCGGGAAACGGTCGGCGAAAGTATCATCGGCCACGCGCAGGATCGCGGTGGAGGAGCGGAAGGAATATTCCAGATCGAGGCGAACGAAGTTCTTTTGCGCGGCGCGGAATTTGGCCTGAAAGTCGTTTTGCTTTTCATCAAAAGCGGCAACGTCTGCGCCTTGGAAGGAATAGATCGACTGTTTTTTATCGCCGACGACGAACAGGGTGCGGGATTCATCGCGGGTGCCTTGGCCTGCGGTAAACTCGGCGGACAGCAGTTCGATAACGCGCCACTGATCGGGGCTGGTGTCTTGCGCCTCATCGACAAGGATATGGTCGATACCGCCATCGAGGCGGAACAGCACCCACGCGGCGACGGAAGGATCGGTCAGCAGGGCCTTGGCGCGGGTGATCAGATCGTCGAAATCTAGGAAACCTCGGGCAGCTTTGGCGGAGGCGTAGAGCGGCAGGAAGACGGCGGCAAAGCGGTGCAGCACGGCGGTTTTTTGGGCGGCTTGCAGGGCGATACGGCGGGGGCGGGCGGCCTCGGTGCGCAGCATCAGGGCGTCGAGGTGGGGCAGGTAGTTGCCGATCAGCTTTTGCGTCGGTTTGGTCGGTAGTGCGCCGATTTTCGCGCCGTAAGGGACTTTGGCGGTGCCGCCGTAGAGCAGGGTATTTTCCAGCGCACTGAGGGTAGCGAGGCTGGGGGCGGCCAGATCAAGTGCTGCGAGTTTGGCGGCAGTTTTGCTATCGCTGGGGCCGCCGTTTTGCAGGGCGGGCAGGATACTGGCGATCAGGGCGGATTCAATGCCAGACAGGACATCGGCCAGCAGGGTTTGCGTGGTTTCCGCGTTGGGAACGTTGAACAAATCACGGGATTGGGCCTCGGTCAGCGGTTTGGTGAAGCCTGCGCGTTTGGCCGAGACTTGCTCCATCAGCGCGGTGAAATCTTCGCCGGTATAGGCGCGGGCGACTTCGGCCATGATCTCAGGCGCGCGGAATTCGGCCATTTCCTCGATGATGTTCTCGCGCAGCAGGCGGGCGGCGCGGTCGTCAAGTTCGGTGAATTGGGGGGAAACTCCGGCTTCGAGTGGGAAGCGGCGCAGCAGGGTGGCGCAGAAGCTGTGGATGGTCTGGATGCGCAAGCCGCCGGGGGTTTCAATGGCGCGGGCAAAGAGTTGCCGGGCCTTGGAGAGGGCAACGGGGGCGTGGCGGGTGTCATCGCCTAAGTCGGCGAGGGCGCGGTGGAGGTCGGCGTCGGGCTTCATCGCCCATTCGCCCAAGCGGCGGAACAGGCGGTTCTGCATCTCTGTCGCGGCGGCTTTGGTGTAGGTGAGGCACAGGATATGCTGGGGCTCTACGCCGCGCAGCAGCAGGCGCGCCACGCGATCTGTCAACACGCGAGTTTTGCCGGAACCCGCGTTGGCGGAAAGCCAGACGGTATCGGCGGGGTTGGAGGCCTGAACCTGACGTTCGGAGGCGTCGTTGCGGGTCATTCTGGCTCTCCTACCGGTTCGGGGCCAACCTGCTCAGGAACGGCGCGGTCGGACATTTCCCATTCGCCAAAGCGCGACAGGTGGTCGTAGTCGCCCGCATGGCGGGTCTCGAACAGGGCGCGGCGGGCGGTGTAGCCAGTGCTGCGGCGCAGGTAGCGGGTGATCAGGTTTAGCAGCTTTTCCCAATGTTCGGTGAGCAGGGCCTCGGTGATGTCGGTTTCCACCACGTCTTCGCTGGTGCCAAGGCCGATGTAGCTGATTTTCGCCACAGCAGAGGGGCCAAGATCGGCGAAACCGCCACGGTCGGCCATCACGGCGGCGAGCAGCAGTTGCTTGGCATATTGCTTTTGCTGGGTGGCTTTGGGGGCGGCTCCGGTTTTGTAATCAATCAGATGCAGGCTGCCATCGGGGAGGCGGTCAATACGGTCGGGGGTGCCGAACAGGGTGAAATCGAGGGGGTCGAGTTTGAGGGCACCTTTGGTTTCAAGTGCAAGCGGGGTGCCACTGTGCTTGGCGTCTTGGGTCAGGAAATGGTCAGCGGCGCGATCAATTTTGGCCAGCCAGAGGGCGCGGGCGGCGGGGAAGGGGGATTCTAGCAGCAGGACTTCGCGGGCGAGGGTCAGCAGGCGGGCGCGGGCCTCGGCGCGGGTTTCAGCTTCGGGACGGGTTTTGACGAAACGCTCCAGCACCTCATGCACAATGATGCCGCGATCGCGGGCGTCGGGGGTTTGGTGCAGGGGGTCGAGTGGGTGCAAGCGCAGGATGTAGCGGGCGTAGATCGCGTAGGGGTCGCGGATCAGGCGTTCGATATTGGTCAGCGACAGTTTCGGCGGTCGGGCGGCAACGGGCGGCTGCGGGGCTGGGCGTTTGGCGGGGCGCAGGCGGGGGTCGGCGTGTTGCGCGGCGGTGGGCTGTTCTAGGGCGCGGGCTAGATTGAGCCATTGGGTGCCGCGGGCCTTCATGGCCTGCAGCGCTTCTGGCCCCCGGCGTTGCGGCAGGCCGTCCATCAGGTTCATCAGGCGGTTCAGCCAGCGGCTGGGGACGGTTTCCGCCTCGGCATTGCGGACAGCGCGCGACAGGATCACGCGGGGGGCGGCAATGGCTTGTTGGTAATCGTGGGCGGAGAGGCCGATCTGGCGTTCGGGCAGTAATAGAGCCGCTTTTTTGCGCATCGCGCGGTTAAGCCATGGGTCGGGTTCGGGAAGTTTCGGCCAAAGGCCATCGTTGAGACCGCCCAAGATCACCAGATCGGCGCCTTGGACGCGGGCCTCTAAGGTGCCCCAGATCATAATGTTGGGATGGGCTTGCACGGGTTCGCGCACCTCGCCTTTGTTGATCAGGGCCTCGAACAGATCGCGGTATTCGGTGGCGGTGAAACTGCCGCCGTGGGGGGCTTCGGCGGCGAGGATTTCCATCAGCGCAAGGGCTTCAATCCCGGCGGCTTTGTTCCACAGATCGCCGCTGCCGGAAGGATCGAGGCCGCGCGCCAAGGCTTCGGACAGGGTGCGATGTTGGGCGACGTGATCGACGAGCGTGCGGCGGGGAATTTGGTCGAGGTCTTGCAACGTGTCGGCGAGAAATTGCGCCCATGGCAGGGCGTTGTCGGTCCGCGCCGCTGCCCATTCCAACAAATCGGAGCCGGTGGGGAAGGCGGGGCCGGTTTTACGGAGCTTGAGTTCGAGGTAGCGGGTCAGCAGCAGATGCGGGCCGCGTGCAGTGCCGGAGGCGGTCAGCGGGTGTTTCAGGATTGTGAGCAGGCTGTCGGCGGTCAGCCTTTGGCCGAGAAGTGCGGCCGCATGGCGTAGGAAGCGGCCGGGGGCGGAGAGCGCCAAGGGGCGACCTGCGGAATCGTCGGGCAGGATCGCCCAACGGTCGAGGGCGGCAGTGACTTGGCGGCTTAGGTTGCGGTCGGGCGTGATCAGCGCGGCCTTGGTGCCGGCTTCGGCGGCTTCGCGCAGGATCATCGCGATGGCAAGCGCCTCGACGCGCGGCGAGGCGGCTTCGATCAGGGTCAGGTTTTCCGTGGCGCGGGGGAGGTCGGGCAGGGCTGGCCCCTCGACCAGCCATTGATCGGTGACCGGGGCGGGGCGAAGCGACAAAGAAATCAAACGGTTGCGGTTGGGGTCAGGTGGGGCGGTGTCTCGCCATGGTTTGATATTGCTGGGCAGGATGTGCAAAAGGTCTGTCAAGTGGCGGAAGCGGTATTGCGGATGGTCCTCGGCTGTCAGAGCATCGTCCATCGCCTGCCAGACGCTGGGGGGCGTGTCAAAATCAAAGCCGGGCAGGATCAGCGCGCCTTGCGGCAGGGCCGTGACCGCTTGCATCAGCAGCGCGGTGGTGCCGCGAGAGCCGGTGGAGCCCGCGATCAGCACCGGGTTTTGCGGCGGGGCGCTTTGCCAGCGCTGGGCGAGTTGCTGCACGGCGAGGCGTTGGCGCGATTCCGCATCGGCGGCGTCGCTGAACAAGGGCGCCACGATGCGCAGGAAAGTTTGGGTTCTTTCCCAGTGTTTGGAATGGGTTGAGACATCGAGGGCGGCGATGGTTTCGGCAGAAACACCTTCGCCTTGCATCTCATCCATCAGATTGGCGAGGCTGTCGGCAAGATCGTAGAGTGCCGCGCGCGGGGCGAGATCGGGCTGGGCGTCGAGCAGTTTGGCGATCAGTTCGGCCATTTGCAGGCGGCGACGCAGCGGCGGAATGGTGGGGGCAAGCTTGAGGCTGGGGTCTTTTGCGAGATCGCTGAGCAGCAGCAGGCGCGGCAAGAAGCGCGCGCCATGGCTCGCGAACAGGTCGCGAACGCGGCGCGCCATGCGGGCGGTGTTGAGGTAAATCGTGACGCGCGCCATGGCTTGCGGCGGTTGGGCTGCCATGCGCTCGATCAGGCCCGCGACCAGTTCGGCGGGGAAATCGGTGCCGGGCGGCAGGGCGAAAATGCGGGTTGTGTCCGGGTTAAACATGCAAGGACTCAGCCAGCGCGATACCTTCGGGGCGGCCAACGTCGCACCAGCCACCCTGATGGATCAGCCCGTAGGCGCGTTTGTTGGCGATGGCGATATCCCACAGGCGATTCAGGCTGAAAACAGGCTCTGATATGGCGGAAAGGGCTTGGGTTTTCAGAATTTGCGCACCGAGATAGATTGGGGCGCTGACGCCGTTTGCGCGGGAGATGTGGCCCTGGAGATCAAGCTGGAAGTCGCCATTGCCGCTGTGGCCGACGGCGGCTTCGGCAGGCAACAGCAGCAGCAGCACATCCATTTTGGCGGGGTCCCAAGCGTTCAACAGTTGGGTGAGCGGGTTTTGGCCGCTCCACACCGCATCGGTGTTCAGGGTCAGCACCGGGCCATCGCCAAGCAGCGGCAGGGCGGCCTTCAGACCGCCGCCGGTTTCGAGGATCAGGTCGCGCTCCCATGACAACAGGACATCGCGGTTTTGCAGGTGGTCGGCGATCTGACTGCCTAAGTAGTGCAAGTTGATCACGATTTTTGTGATCCCCGCTGTATCTGCAACAGCTAAGGCGTGGTCGATCAGCGGTTTTCCGGCGACGCCGATCAGCGGTTTTGGTCGATTTGCGGTCAAGGCGCCCATGCGGGTACCGAAGCCCGCGGCGAACAGCATTAACGGAAGTGGCCGCATTGGGCACCTATTCGGGCAAGGGCTTCGGGGGTGGGTTCGGGCAGCAGGCGGGCGCATATTCTGGCGAGGGGGCTAAGTTCTGGCTCGGCGAGGTTGCGTTGCAGATGGTGCCAGACGCGGGGGATCAGCGGAATGTAGTTGGGTTTGTCGCTGTGCAGGCAGAGGCGGGCGAAAATGCCGAGGATGCGCAGGGCGCGCTGGGCACCAAGGGTGGCATAGGCGGGGCGGAAACTGTCGGCGGCGGTGCCGGTCAGGTTGCAGAACACGCCGATCATCGCGGCCTCCGTTTCACGTGAAACATCCCGGCGCGCGTCTTGCAGCAGCGAGACGAGATCGTAGCCGGGCTGACCAAGTTGTGCGAGTTGGAAATCCAGCAAACCGACGCGGGCAAGGCCGGGTCGATCTGGCAGCCAAAGCAGGTTTTCGGCGTGAAAATCGCGCAGAATCATCACGCGCGGGCCGTCGGCGTGGCGGGATATAGCGTCGATAAGGGCATTGCGGAAATCGGTGGGGTCGGTGCGGTCGCCGGTGATTGCGAAGCGATACCAATCGAGGGCAAAACAGGCGGCCTCGGCCCAATCTTGTGCGGCCAGATTGGCCAGATTGGCGGCGGGTGGATGGCATTGAAGATGGGCAAGAACCTGTGTTGCGACCGTATAGAGACTGTTTTCAAGGGTCGGGGCGGATTTCAGAAGGGTGGCATAGATATTATCACCCAAATCCTCCAGCAGCAGAAAGCCATTTTCCAGATCCTGCGCGTAACAGTTTGGGCCAGATAGGCCGATGGCTGATAGATGTTGCGCAATCGCCAGAAATGTCGCGGTGTCGTCGCCCTTGCCCGGTGGTGCATCCATCAGCACGGCGGTTTTCGAGCCCCAACTCAGCCGGTCATAGCTGCGATCCGAAGCGTCGCCGGCCAGAAACTGACGGTCTGCATCGCCCCAGCCGGCTTTGGCAAGAAAGGCGTGCGATAAAGCAGCACGGTCGTTCATGTCTGCCAACTTTGGGAAAATTCCATCAGCAGATCAGGGTGGTTTGGCGCGGTCAGCGTCACAGCGCGACCCTCGCCGCTGGTCGATAGCGCAATCCTAACGGCATGGGCGGGTGTCAGATGCCCCAGGCGATCCGGCCATTCAACCAGACAAATCGCTTGCGAAAACGCATCTTCCAGCCCCAGCTCAGCCACCTCATCGGGATGCGACAGGCGGTAAAGATCAGCGTGCCAGATCTCGACATCGGCGAGGTAGGTCTGCACAAGGGTAAATGTGGGCGAGGGCACATCCTCCATCCGACCCAAGCGGGCGCGGATCAAGGCGCGAGCGAGGTGGCTTTTGCCGGCACCAATCGGACCTTCCAGTAGCACAGCATCCCCCGCAACCAACCGCGAAGCCAGCCAGCGCCCAAGCTCGGCGGTGTCTTCCTCGGAGGGCAGAAGGGCGGTAACGGCATGCGGCTTTTTCATGCCGCAAGTCTACCCTGCCCACCCGCCGCTGCAAGTCGCGAAGTTCAGGCCCGCCGCAGGCCCGCACCTTCGGCCAATCTCGTCTGGCCTGATTCGGCGGGCGGCATGGACCGGAAGGTGGCCAGCGTAGAGCCGCCCGCCAAAGGCGCGAATTTGCATCCGATCAGACGGCCATCCAGCAGCCGCACCTCGCCACGCCAGCTGTCACGATCCCCAACGGTGGCCACGTATTCTTCGACTTCGGCCCAGATGGCACTGGGCGCAGATTGCACGCGCCAATGTGCCGACAGGGTGCGGACGGTATTATCCCCCAAAGTTTCCGCCGGATCATGAGCCCAAAGTGCCGCATAGCTGTTGTTTGACATCACCAACTGCCCCGATTGCGAGAACACCGCAATCGCTTCATCCATATGGTCAATCACCGATTGGCCAAGCTCCAGATCGGCGCGATAGCGGCGGGTGCGCAGCATTTCCGACGAGATGTCTTCGATCAACAGCGCCAAAGCCCCATTCGGATGCGGTCGCCCGACCACCCTGTAGGTTTGGCCATCCGGCAGACTCCAAGTTTCGTCATAAAGCCCGGTGGCGGCGGCCTTTTCAATCTCGACAATCTGCCGCCGCCAATCGCGGTAATCCTTCGGCTCGGGCAGCATCTTACGATCCCGCATCGCGTCTAGCACCGCCAGCAGCGAGGGGCGCAGTGAGAGGAAATCGGCGGGCAGTTGGGTCAGATCCATCAGGGCGGGTTTGAACAGTTGCAATTTGCGCTGACGGTCAAAGATCGCAAGGCCGATCGGCAGTTGCGCAAAGGTCTTGGTCAGGGTTTGCATGAAATCGCGCAGCGCAGTTTCTGCCTGCACCGCCGCATCGGCGGGAACAGCAAACATCAGATCGCCGTCAGCCTCCGCTCGGCTAGAGATATCGAACCACAGCGCGGGCTTGCCCACAGCCAACAGGCTTTGCCGCTGATCCTTGCCAGATTTCGCTGCCGCCCGGTTGAACAGCCGTGGCAGTGGCCAGCCCAACTCTTTGCCATCATCCAAAACCGCACAGGCCTGTAACAGATAGGGGCCGTTGGCCCAGACCACATCCCCCGCCACATTTTCGCGCCACAACAGCATAGGGGCGGTCGCAACTGTGTCTCGCAGCAGCGTCAGTTCATCCAACATCGCGCGCTGGGCAATCGCATCGCCGCCCGTGACATGACCGTCTTTGCTGGCATCAATCAGGGTCAGCTTGGTCAATCCGCCCGCATGTTCTGCTCTTAAGATCAAAGGCTTGGCACTTCCCACCGAAGGCAATTCAATCGCGCCATCATTTTGCAGCCGCTGCAACTGCGGCTCTAAATCTTCAAATCGCGCGGTCAGGAAGGCCATCAAACGGCCCCAAGCGGGCCCTTTCATCGGGCTTGTTGCCAAAAGCGCGCGGGCATTGGCCGTGCTGTCGACCATGATCTCGCCATCAAACAGAAACAGCGTCTCACTGCCGGTATCGGCGAAGATGCTGGCTTGTACCGGAAACTCGCGGGCGGGCAGCAGCCACAGCGCCAGCATACCAATACAGGCCGCCGTCAGCGAGGCTGCAACCACTGCGAGAATAAGCGGAAAAATCATCCGAATGCCTCATCTGAATGGGAGGGCCCCATGTTTTAATCAACCTAAGGAATAGATCGTTAACAGGTGGTTAAGGATGTGGCGGGGGGCGGGCTTTTGTGTGCTAGCCGACAAAGGGCAGGTTTTCACCCAAGGCCCCTGCAGCTTCCGCGAGAATGTCTGCAGCCTTCCAAGTCACTTCCACAATCGCCCCTGATCGCGCCGGGCGTTCTTCTGGCGACAGGAACGGGTCGGCAGCATTGGCGAAAGACAATTCGGCCCCGGTGCGTTCCAGCAGGGTTTTGGCAATGAACAGGCCCAGCCCCATGCCCTCATATTCCGGGCGCCGCGCCAGATCTTGCGCATCGCGGCGCGCGCGTACGAAGGGGTCGCCGATCCGACCCAGCACTTGCGCCGGAAAGCCGTCGCCATCGTCGATGATGCGCAGCAGGATGCGATCGGGGGTATATTGCGCGTCGACCCAGACCGTACTGCGGGCGAAATCCACCGCATTCTGCACCAGATTGCGCAAGCCGTGGATCAGTTCCGGGCGGCGCAGCACCACCGGCGACGGGCCGGTGCCTGCGATGGTGAAAATCACCTCAATGCCGCGCGCCATATGCGGCTCGGCGGCCTCTTGCAGGACAGCTTCCAACGGGGCCTGCCGCAGCAGCAGATCATCCTTCCCGGCCTTTCCCATCGACCGCAGGATGTCGCGGCAACGGTTGGCCTGCTCGCGGATCAGCCGCGCGTCTTCGGCGAGATCGGGCTGATCCGCCAATTCATCCATCATCTCAGAGCTGATCAGCTTGATCGTCGCCAATGGCGTGCCCAATTCATGCGCGGCGGCCGCCACCACGCCGCCAAGGTCGGTCAGCTTTTGTTCCCGCGCCAAGGCCATTTGCGTCGCCAAAAGCGCGTCAGACATCGAGTGCATCTCTGTCGCGACCCGGCGGGAGTACAAGCCGAGAAAGGCGATGCCGATCAGCAGTGACAGCCAGAAGCCGAAGGTAAACAGGCCGGGAATGGCGAATATCGTGCCATCGGCCAGCCGCAAGGGTATGTTAATCAGGCCGATAAAGCTGACAAAGGCCGCCGCGAGCACGCCGAGAATCAAGGTGCTGCGCAGCTCCAACGCGCTGGCGGATACCGTCACAGGTGCCAGCACCAGCAGCGCAAAGGGGTTGGTCAGCCCCCCCGTCAGAAACAGCAAAAAGCACAGCTGAGCCAAGTCGAACAGCAGCGTCAACATCGCCTCAAGCTCGGTCAGCCGCTTGTTCTGCGGGAAGATGAACACCGCAATCAGATTGGCAATCACCGCCAGCCCAACCGCCAGAAAACACAAGCCCAGCGGCAGTTGCATGCCATAATAGCGCGTTGCCACCAAAAGCGCCGCCAACTGACCAAAACTTGCCATCCAGCGCTGGAAGATCAGAGTGCGCAGCCGCAGCCAATCCGCACGCTCGGGCCGGAACTGCGCAGATTGGGCGGTTATGTCACGCTGGTTTGACATGGGATGCCTTGGCGGGGGCTGGCCTTTACGGCGGCTTTGCGATTGATAAGGCTTGGTTCGGCGCGGATCAATGCGCAATGAGGAGAGTGGGATGCTGAAGATCTATGCCGGATTGGCGGTTGTGGCGATAGGAGGGCTGTTGGGCGGCACGGCTTTTGTGGCATGGCAGCAGCGCGCCAATGATCCTTTCGCCGATTGTCGCGCCTCGACCGTGGCGGGTGGCGGTGGTGCGATTGGCGGGCCGTTCACTTTGGTCGATGAAGACGGCAAGACGGTGACTGACAAAGACGTGCTGGCAAAACCCGCGCTGGTCTACTTTGGCTACAGCTTTTGCCCGGATGTCTGCCCGCTGGATGGCGCGCGCAATGCCGAAGCGGTGGATTTGCTGAAAGCCAAGGGGCTGGATGTCACCCCGGTTTTTATCTCGATCGACCCCGAACGCGACACCCCTGCGGTGTTGAAGGATTTCACCGCAAATCTGCATCCCGACATGATCGGCCTCACCGGCACGCTTGAGCAAGTGCAGGTGGCGTCGCGGGCCTATAAGACTTATTTCAAAAAGCAGGACAGCGGCGATCAGTATTACATGATGGATCATTCGACCTTCACTTATCTGATGCTGCCCGGCAGCGGCTTTGCCGACTTCTTCACCCGTGACGATACCGCTGAACAAATTGCCACCCGCGCGGCTTGCTTTATTGAGAAAAGCTAGGCCGCGTTTGACGCTAAGCCTGTAGCGGCCTAGGTTAGCAAAGGAATGAACGGGGGATTTCATGGCAGATGATCTTGGCGCAGAACTGGGACCGGATCGCAGCTTGCTGCTGGTCGATGATGATGAGGTTTTCGTCAAGCGTCTTGCCAAAGCGATGGAAAAGCGCGGATTTGTGCCGGAAACCGCAGGCAGCGTGGCGGCAGGGCGGGCGATTGCCCTGGCGCGTCCTCCGGCCTATGCGGTGATTGACCTGCGGCTGGAGGATGGCAATGGCCTCGACGTGGTGGAAACCCTGCGCGAGCGGCGGCCGGATTGCCGGATCGTGGTGCTGACCGGATATGGCGCGATTGCCACGGCAGTGGCTGCCGTTAAAATCGGCGCGACGGATTATCTCTCGAAACCAGCCGACGCGAATGATGTGATGCAGGCGCTGCTGGCCAAGGGCGCTGCAATGCCGGAACCGCCGGAAAATCCAATGTCGGCGGACCGGGTGCGCTGGGAGCATATTCAGCGGGTGTATGAGATGTGCGACCGCAATGTCTCGGAAACCGCGCGCCGACTTTCGATGCATCGGCGGACATTGCAGCGGATTTTGGCCAAACGCAGCCCAAAATAAGCAGGTGCTTGAATTAAAAATCCTTTCAGCCTAAATGGCTCCACCATAATCCTGAAAGGATGCTTACGTGACCATTGATATCAACGGGCTGTCTCTTAAAGAGTTGAAAGATCTGCAATCGCAAGTGGCAAAGTCTATTGCGTCCTTTGAAGACCGCAAAAAGAAAGAGGCCCTTGCAGAGATTGAAGAATTCGCACGTGCGAAGGGCTTTTCTCTGGCCGAACTGACCGGGGTGACGGTTGCGCGCAAACGCTCTCCGGCTGTCGCGAAATACGCCAATCCGGCGGATTCATCTGACACTTGGTCGGGCCGTGGCCGCAAGCCGCGCTGGTTCGCGGCGGCATTGGCTGCGGGCAAACAGCCGGACGACATGTCGATCTAATCTGCTTT
Organism: Cypionkella sp. TWP1-2-1b2; assembly: GCF_049896245.1. NCBI lineage: Bacteria > Pseudomonadati > Pseudomonadota > Alphaproteobacteria > Rhodobacterales > Paracoccaceae > Cypionkella > Cypionkella sp. TWP1-2-1b2. The sequence goes on from NZ_JAFCTX010000004.1 coordinate 135,817, forward strand.
AGGTTGAAACTGAAGGTCGTCTCAAATGGCGGCCTTCAACCATTTCATGAAGATTCTCAATTCTGCCCGTTTTGGCCCCGACCTCGTGACCAGATAATAGGCCAGGCTTTCGTCTTTTATCTCACCCACCGCGATCAGATCGCCACTTGCCAGATCTTTCTCCATCAACGCTGCCGCCTCAACATGCAGGCCCAAACCTTGCCGTGCAGCCGAAAGCGCCAATTCTTCGGTTGGAATATAGGTGATGTTCATAGCATCGGGTTTCAGCCCGAAACTGCGCAGCCAGATCAAAGCCTCGGGCCAATCGGGTTCAATCACCCAAGGCATCGCCGACATTTCCGCCGTGGTCAGCTTTTCACGCCCCTGCAACAGTGACGGCGCTGCGACGATGATATAATGCGCCGAGGTCAGAAATTCTGCCTCCACCCCCGGCCATTTGCCATCACCAAAGCGGATCGCCAGATCAAGCCCGTCGCGTCGCAGATCCATCACCCGATGTTCGGGGTGCAGCGATAACCCGATCTCTGGATGTGCCTTCCAGAACGCCCCCAGTCGCGGGATCAGCCATTGCGCGGCGAAAGCCGGGGTCAGCGTCACCCGCAGCGGCGCATTCGGGTCAGCGCCGCGCAGATCGTTCACCGCCACCTCGATGCCGTGGAAGCCATCTGTCAGCGCCTGCGCCAGCTTTGCGCCCTCTGCGGTCAGCGCAAGCCCTCTGCCTTGGCGATAGATCAGCTCGCGCCCCAGATCAGCCTCCAAGCTGCGCACCTGCTGGGCGATGGCAGCGTGGGTGACGTTCAGATCGCGGGCGGCGCGCGAGAAGTTTTGCAGCCGCGCCGCAGCCTCAAACGCACGCAACGCGGTCAGCGAGGGGAAGTTTTTCCAGTCAACAGACATGATAGCCAATCTAACAGTTTGGAAAAATCGCTGACTCGGGGTCTGGGCCGAAATGCGCTATAAATACGCTATGACGACAAGCAAATAGGAGCAAGTCATGTTAAACATTCTCGCAGATGCCCTGCTGATCGCCCTGCGCGCCAGCCCGGCCCCAACACCCCGTGATCGCTTTCCCAGCCGCCCGACGGAAACCCGTTGGACCAAGCAAAACAGCGATCGGTTCTAGATCTTGAGTGCCGCCAGCAAATCCAAATGCCGCGCGACATAATCCGCCCGCACCTGTGCGGGCGGTCTTAATTTGATCTCCAGCCCACGCAACAAAGCCGTATCAGGCCTGCCGAACAGCTTATCCGCCTCGGGTTCCGAAAACCCCGCGATCTGCACCGCCTCCAGCCAGGCCGAGATTTTATCCGCCGCCTTGATCGCCCTTTTCACCACCACAGGCAGCACCGCTGGCAGACCAAACCGCAGATGCACCGCCGCCGTCAGCCGCACATCCAACTCGGTATAGCTTGGTCCGACCGCAGATTTCACCGGGCTGATCATATCGCCAATCACATATTCCGGCGCGTCATGCAGCAAAGCCGCCAACTGCCACTTCGCATTCGCTGGGTTCTGCCGCGCATAAATCTGCTCCACCAACAGCGAATGTTCTGCCACCGAATAGGCAAAATCACCCCGCGTCTGCCCGTTCCAGCGCGCCACAAACGCCAAACCATGCGCGATATCGGCGATCTCGATATCCATCGGCGTCGGGTCCAACAGGTCAAGCCTGCGCCCCGACAGCATCCGTTGCCATGCGCGCGGTTGTTTCATGCCTCCCTCCCAGCCTTTTTTACTGCCATTCACGGCGCGAGTTGTCGAGAGGCCCTGTAAATGCTATCTGCCCGGCAACCACAGGATCAAGGAGTGCGCCAGATGGCGAAGGATTACATCGTTAAGGATATTGCGCTGGCCGCGTTTGGTCGCAAAGAACTGGTCATCGCCGAAACCGAAATGCCGGGCCTGATGGCCTGCCGCGAGGAATTCGGCACCACCAAGCCGCTGAAAGGCGCGCGGATTGTCGGATCGTTGCACATGACGATCCAGACCGCTGCCTTGATCGAAACGCTGACCGCTTTGGGCGCGGATGTGCGCTGGGCGTCCTGCAACATCTTCTCGACCCAAGACCACGCTGCAGCAGCTATTGCCGAGGCTGGCATCCCGGTTTTCGCCATCAAGGGCCAGACCCTGACCGAGCATTGGGATTATCTCGACCGTTCCTTTATGTTCCCCGAGGGCGCGAACATGATCCTCGACGACGGCGGCGATGCGACGCTTTATGTTCTGCTCGGTGCCCGCGCTGAGGCTGGAGAAGAAATCATCCCCGTTCCGCAGTCCGAGGAAGAGGAGGTCATCAAACTTCAGATCGCCAAGCGGATGAAGGAAACCCCCGGTTTCTTCACCAAAACCAAGGCCGCGATCAAAGGCGTGTCGGAAGAAACCACCACGGGCGTCCACCGTCTGTATGATCTGCATAAAAACGGCCAACTGCCGTTCCCTGCAATCAACGTCAATGACAGCGTCACCAAGTCGAAATTCGACAACAAATACGGCTGCAAGGAATCGCTGGTTGATGGCATCCGTCGCGCCACCGATACCATGATGGCCGGTAAGGTCGCCGTGGTCTGCGGTTACGGCGACGTGGGCAAAGGCTCGGCGGCCAGCTTGCGTGGCGCGGGTGCCCGTGTGAAGGTCACCGAAGTCGACCCAATCTGCGCGCTGCAAGCCGCGATGGACGGCTACGAAGTGACGCTGCTGGAAGACGAAGTAGCCAACGCGGATATCTTCATCACCACCACCGGCAACAAAGATGTGATCCGCATCGAGCATATCCGCGAGATGAAGGATATGGCGATTGTCGGCAACATTGGCCATTTCGACAACGAAATTCAGGTTGCGGCGCTGAAAAATCACAAATGGACCAACATCAAAGAGCAGGTCGATATGATCGAGATGCCCTCGGGCAGTCGCATCATCCTGCTGTCGGAAGGCCGTTTGCTGAACCTTGGCAACGCCACCGGCCATCCGTCGTTCGTGATGTCGGCCTCGTTCACCAATCAGGTTCTGGCGCAGATTGAACTGTGGACCAAGGGCGCTGACTATGCGCCGGGCGTCTATATTCTGCCGAAAGAATTGGATGAGAAAGTCGCGCGCCTGCATCTGAAGAAAATCGGTGTGAAGCTGACTGAACTTCGCAAGGATCAGGCGGATTACATTGGCGTCAAGGTCGAAGGCCCTTTCAAGGCCGAGCATTACCGCTACTGATTTGCAGTCAACCACAACATGTTGTGGTTGATATGCGAAAATTGCGACTAAAACACAAGTCTCTCCCCGCTGGGAAGAAATTGTGAGACATACTGGGCGGGTTTCACTCCACCCTAAACCGCGTTCAATCACCAAGGTCCGGGGGAAACCTCGGGCCTTTTGCGTTGTGACGTTGCATCGGAAGCCTTCTGCGCAGGGGGGAACCTGTCGTGATATTTCCCTTTGTGTGAATTACTCCATCGCCTAATGTGCGCCCACCCTGCCCCAAACGGCAGCTTTATCGGTCCGACAAACGAGGGAAAATAGAATGAGCAAGCGTGACGATCTGATCGCCAAATATGCCGAAGATCTGAAAACCAAGTGCAAGATTAACCCGGATATGGATCTGCTGACCAAAGTGACCATCGGTTGCGGTCCGGCGGTCTACAGTGCCGACAGTGAGACTGTCGCTGGTTCGGACAAATCCGAGCTTGAGACGGTGAAAAACAATTTCCTCGTCAAAAAATTGGGCTTGGCAGACAGCCCGGCGCTGATGGAAGCGATCAATGCGGTGATCGACACCTATGGCCGCGCCGAGCGCAACAAATATCGCGCCGTGGTCTATTACATGCTGACCAAGCATTTCGGCAAAGAAGCCGTCTACGCCAAATAAGCTACGCGGCGCAATGATCTGCGGGTCGCGATAGGTTTGTCAGACATTGCCATTTCCAGAAAGCCGCGCGATTGTGCGGGGCTTTCTGTGAAAGGTTTTCAATGTCCTCCGCCCCCCACACCGCGCAAACCGCCGATGCCACGGTGCTGCCGATCATTCTGGCCGTCAGCTTGGGGCATTTGCTGAATGATCTGATGCAATCTTTGATTCCAGCCGCCTATCCGCTGCTGAAGGAGAATCTGGCGCTGTCATTTGCGCAGGTCGGCTTGATTACCTTGGTGTTTCAGGGCACTGCTTCGATCCTGCAACCGCTGATCGGGCTTTATACCGACAAACGCCCCTTGCCCTATGCTTTGGCGGCCGGGATGGCCTCAACCGGGATCGGGCTGGTGCTGCTTGCCAATGCGCAGACGTTCGCGGCGGTACTGGGCTCGGTTGCGATGATTGGTCTGGGCTCGTCGATCTTCCACCCCGAGGCATCACGCATCGCCCGGTTGGCGGCGGGGATGCGCCCCGGATTTGCGCAGTCTTTGTTTCAGGTGGGCGGTAATACCGGCTCTGCTTTGGGTCCGCTCGCGGCTGCCTTTGTGGTGATGCAGCGTGGTCAGGTGTCGATAGAATGGTTCGCCGGGGTGGCGATGCTGGGCATGGTGCTGCTGTGGCTGGTTGGGCGCTGGTATACTGCCGTTGGTGCCGGGCGTGCGCTGGCGCGGCGCAGTCGGGCGCGGGCGGCGGTGGCGGTGCCGAAAGCCACAGTGCGGCTGGGGATGTTCATTCTGATCGTGCTGATGACCTCGAAATTCCTCTACTCGGTGTCGCTGTCGAACTACTACACCTTCTATCTGATTGAGCGTTTTGGCCTGACAGTCGGGCAATCCCAAATCTGCCTGTTTATCTTCCTTGCGGCGGTGGCGGCGGGCACGATTATCGGCGGGCCCATCGGCGATAAGATTGGGCGGCGCAAGGTGATCCTGTGGTCGATCCTTGGCATCCTGCCGCTGACCTTGGTGATGCCATGGCTGCCCTTGGTGCCAACGGTGCTGGTCGCGGCGCTGGCAGGTCTGATGCTGGCTTCGGCCTTTCCGGCGATGGTGGTCTATGCGCAAGATCTGATGCCGCACAGCACCGGCATGGTGGCGGGTTTGCTGTTTGGCCTAGCCTTCGGAATTGCGGCTTTCGGCGCGGCGGGGCTGGGCGTGTTGGCAGACGCGTGGGGCATCGTGGCAGTCTACAAGATTTGTGCATACCTTCCGCTGTTGGGTCTGGCCGCGTTCTTTTTGCCGGAGCCGAAAGCCTGATCGCTCCGATTTGATACAATTCCCAGACACTTGTTGTTTGCGCGACTCGGGAGCCTTGCGTAGCTTGAAAGAACAGGCAGTAGCCTAGGACCTTTTACAGAACACGTGTGGTGCTGAGGGAGCACGTGGGGTGGATGGGGGGTCCTTTAGGGGTAATGGGCCCCCCATTTTGTTTGCAAAACGGGGCTTAGTCTTTTCATTTCGGCGAAGATGTTTGGCGTGTTAGGGTAGCGTTTTCAAAGCGTCTCCCTCATTCCCAAAAGGCTTTCCCGATGACCCGCTCCCTTATTCTTACCAATACAACTGTTCCAAATGGCAACGGCGTGACTGTCGCCGCAGACTTTGACTCGGTCTATGTGGCTGCCGGAGCCAGCCTGATCGCAAACAGCACTATTGCGGTAGATGGCATACACAGCGCACGGGCAGAAACCGTGGTAGATGTGGCGGGCTTTGTCCTTGCCTACACAGCAATCGCAATGGCGGGCTCAAACGCGCGCGTCACGATCTACGACGGTGGCGCTGCATCAGGCGACAACTTTGGTGCATTTTTCAGCGGCATCAACGCCCAGCTTATCAATTACGGCGCAGTTTCGGGCCTCTACGCGGTCTATGCCAGCGAATACGCACGGGTGACCAACCATGGGCTGATTTCGGGAGGGTTCGCGGCGGTTTCTTTGGACGCGGGCGGCAGGTTGGTGAACGATGGCGATATTGTCGGCACCATAGGCGTGCTCGCCAATGGGGCCGTCGCAGTCGCCAACCACGGCAACATCACCGGAACAATCGCATTTCAAGCATCCAGTTTTGATGACAGCCTGATCAATACGGGCCGAATCTATGGCAGCGTCAGCATGGGGCTCGGCGTTGATCTGATCGACACCATCGCGGGGCGAATCGACGGCAGCGTTTCGATGGGCGAAGGTGACGATACTTATCAGGGCGGTGCCGGGGTTGATATCGTCTCAGGCGATGACGGCAATGATGACCTGTCAGGCGGCGCAGGTCGTGATCGCTTTATCGCCGGCAACAGCGATGGCGATGATGATATTGACGGCGGAACGGGTGTAGACACCTACGATGGGCATTTGTTGTCGGGGGCGATCACGGTAAACCTTGCCGCCGGGATCGCGCGCTCAGCCGGGTCTATCGACAGCCTGACGGGCATCGAAGATGTGATCGGCGGAACCTTGGCCGATCGTTTGACCGGGGATAGCCTCGCCAATCGCCTGCAAGGTCAGGCCGGGAACGACGCGCTGGATGGCGGCATCGGCAATGATGTTTTATTCGGTGGTGCTGGCAATGATTCGATTATCGGCGGTGTAGGCAACGACCGGCTGTTTGGCGGCGAGGGTGTGGATAGGCTGTACGGCGGTGATGGTAACGATGTGTTGTTCGGCAGCTATGATGTTGACCTGATGACAGGCGGTGCGGGCGCAGATCGTTTCGACTTCAATGAGATCGAGGAGACATTTGCCAACGCGGGCACTGGTCGTGACCGGATACTGGATTTCGTCAACGGCCTCGATGTGATTGATCTGTCGACGATGGACGCTGTCCTGACGGCTGCCGGAGATCAGGCGTTCAGCTTTATAGGCACGGCGGCCATCACCGACTATGGCCAACTCAGCTATCGGTTTGTGGGCGGCGCAACCTATATTTCGGTCAGCGTCAACAGCCCAGGCCGGTTGGATATCATTCGGCTGGATGGCGAGCATATTATGACGGCTGCTGACTTTATTCTTTAAGGTCGGCTGCTTTAAGCCAGCCCGCCCATAACGCAAACAAGCTGCCATTCCTCAGGCGTCACTGGCTGCACTGATAGCCGAGCGGTGGTGACAAGCTTCATCATCGCCAGACTGGGATGCCGTTTGCAATCCTCAAGCGTCACCGTCCGCAGCAGTGGGCGAACGGCGCGGATATGCACGCAATCCCAGCGCGGATCATCCGTGGTGCTATCGGGCTGCGATTCGCGGCAAACCTCGACAATGCCAACAATTTCTTTGCCGATGTTGGAATGGTAGAAAAAACCGCGATCCCCAATCTTCATCGCCCGCATGTTGTTGCGCGCCTGATAGTTGCGTACGCCATGCCATTCCTCACCTGCGGCACCGCGCGCGCGTTGCTCAGGCCAGCCCCAAGTGTCGGGTTCAGATTTGAACAGCCAGTAGTTCATCAGCCAATGACCTTCTTCCACTCGCTGATCATCACGCTGTCAAACAGACCAGCCATCGCATATGGGTCCGCCGCAGCCCAAGCCTGCGCTTGGTCCAACGTGTCCACATTCAACACCACAAGACTGCCCGTCATAGCGCCTTCGTTCAGAAATGGCCCCGCCATTTCGACCACGCCCGAGGCTTCGACGTAAGCCAGATGCGCGGAGCGATTATCAACGCGGGTTTGCAGTTGGCCGGGTTTGTCTTTGCAGATAAGGGCGACGCGCATGGGTTACTCCTGTTTCAAAGGGCGGGACAGCAGGGCAGAGATCGCCTGCGGCAAGGTGATATCTTTGTCGATCAGCGCGGCGATCATGGTTGTGATCGGCATATCAATGCGCATGGTTTTGGCTATATTGGACACGGCTTTTGCCGTCGCAGCCCCCTCTACCGTGACATTGGGGTCGAAGGCCTGACCTGCGCCAAGCGCCTGACCAAAGCGGAAATTCCGCGATTGCGCCGAGGTGCAGGTCAGCACCAGGTCGCCAAAGCCCGACAGTCCCGCAAGTGTTTCAGCGCGCCCGCCCAAAACCAGCGCAAGTCTGGTCATCTCGGCATACCCCCGCGTCATCAAAGCCGCGCGGGCGGAATCGCCAAGGCCTGCACCCATCACGATGCCCGCCGCGATGGCGATGACGTTTTTCAAAGCACCGCCTAACTCGGCCCCGGTTACGTCCGTGGTGCGGTAAAGCCGCAAGCTGGGCGTAGACAACAGATGTTGCAAGGCCTCGCCTTCGACACAGGCCAGCGTCAAAGCGGTGGGCAGACCCCGCGCGATATCGGCGGCAAAGCTGGGGCCGGTGAGGATGGCGAAGACCGAGTCCGGGCAGGCGGCCTCGATCAGCGCGGTGGGGCCTTTGAGGGTGGTCAGGTCAATCCCCTTGCAACACGCCACCAAGGGCAGGCCGTTCAGACGGGGATTGGCGACAAGAAAGCCGCGCAGGGCTTGCATCGGCAGCGAGAGCAGCAGCACCTCGGCCGCAGTCAAATCCGCCAGTTCCGCTGTCACAGAGACTGTTTTCGGCAGCTTGACTCCCGGCAGCCGTGCCTCATTGGCACCAGAGCGGGCGATTTCGGCCATATGATTTGCGTCGCGCGCCCAGAGCCGCACCTCGCGGCCCTCGCGGCCTAAAGCCACTGCCAACGCGGTGCCAAACGCCCCCGCGCCCACAATGCCGATCATGCCTTGGCCCCCTTTTTGCCGGAACCGATCATTGGGGCCGCCGAAGCATCCAACGGCCAGCGCGGGCGGGCGACCAGATCCATGCCGTCGATAGCTCCCGCACGAAACCGCTCGATCCCCGCCCAAGCAATCATCGCCGCATTGTCGGTGCAAAGCTGCAAGGGCGGGGCGAGGAAACGGATGCCAGATTGCGCGCAAATAGTCTCTAATCTGGCCCGAATGGCTATATTCGCGGCCACGCCACCCGCGACCGCTAAGGCGGGCTCGGCAGGCGAAAGCTCGGCGTAAATCGCCAAAGCGCGGCGGGTTTTCTCGGCCAGAACCTCGGCCACGGCGACCTGAAACCCAGCGCAAAGATCGCGGCGGTCTTGCACAGTCAGCCCGCCCTTTTCAGCAATCACCGCATCGCGGGCGCGCAGAAGGGCGGTTTTCAGGCCGGAGAAGGACATATCGCAACCGGGGCGGTCCAGCAGCGGACGCGGAAAGGTGAAGCGTTTCGGGTCCCCCAGCGCCGCTTCGCTCTGCACAGCGGGGCCGCCGGGTTGCGGCAATGCCAAAAGCTTGGCAGTTTTGTCAAAGGCTTCGCCGGGCGCGTCATCAATCGTGCCACCAAGCCGTTGAAAGCGTTCAGCAGAATGCACAATCAGGAACTGGCAATGCCCACCCGACACCAGCAGCATCAGATAGGGAAACGCCAGTTGATCGGTCAGGCGCGGAGTCAAAGCATGGCCTGCGAGGTGATTCACTCCGACCATCGGCAGCCCAGTCGCCAGCGAAAGCGCCTTCGCCAGCATCACCCCGGACAACACGCCGCCAATCAACCCCGGCCCCGCCGTCACCGCAATGCCATCCAAACCAGCCAAAGCGACGCCACTTTCGGCCAAAGCCTGTTCAACGCAATGATCCAGCCGCTCGGCATGGGCGCGCGCGGCGATTTCGGGCACAACGCCGCCGAAAACCGCGTGCAGGGCGGTCTGGCCTTCCACCACAGAGGACAAAATCTGCGGCAGCTGCCCCGGCACATGACGGATCACGGCGGCGGCGGTGTCGTCGCAGCTGGATTCGATGCCCAGAAAGGTAAGGGTTGCCGTCATGGTCCGCCGTTGATTGCCTGCCCTATCGCAGGTAACACCAAGGCCATGGCCAGACAATCCCAACCCACCATCCTGCTGACGCGGCCTTTGGCGCAGAGCCAACGGTTTGCGGACCAGATCGGCGGTGCGCTGATTTCGCCTTTGATGCGTCCAGAGTTTTTGTCGCCCGAACTGCCACCCGGCGATTTTGCCGCTGTAGTGCTGACATCCGAGACCGGAGCCGAGGCCGCCGGGCGGATTTCCGCCAGTGGGGCATCCGTGCCGAAGCAGGCGTTCTGCGTGGGCAATCGCACCGCAGAGACAGCGCGGGCGATGGGATTCGTCGCAAGCTCGGCTGCGGGGGCTGCCGATGATCTGCTGGCGCATATTGTCTCTGCCGCTCCGGTCGGGCGCTTGCTGTTGCTGCGGGGGCAGGACAGCGTGGGAGATCTGGAGCAGAGGCTGATTTCGGCAGGATTAGAGACTGTTTCGCAGATCATCTATCGCCAGATCGCTCAAATTTTGACCGATAAGGCGATCGCCGTGCTGCAAGGTCCTTCCCCGGTGATCCTGCCGATTTTCTCGCCGCGCTCTGCGCGACTTCTGGCGGTGGAACTGCGGCGCGTTGCGGCAATAGCACCGATCTGGCTGGCGGCGCTGAGCGCTGCGGTGGCGGAAGCCTTTGATTTCCCCACTGTGTTTACCGAAATCGCTACCCGACCGGAGAGTGCGGCGGTGCAGGCGGCGGTTGACGCGCTGCGCGGGCGTGGATGACTTCTTGAACCCCTGCGGGCCTCGGCCTAACTTCACAGCAACAGTGGCCGCAATGCGATGGCCCAAAGCGCAAAAGCGAGGTCTGCAATGACTGACACAGAGACGAGTGAGCTTGAGGCCCCCCCGGTGATGGCGTCGGAGCCGATCCGGGCGATGCCTGCGCCCGCCCGCAGGCATGGCTGGTTTGGCCCGATCCTGGGTGGCGTGATAGCGGCGGGCGCGGGGTTTGGCCTTGCGCAATATGTGCCGGGCGGCTGGCCGGTGCAGGATATCTCGGCGCTACAGGCGGCTTTGACGGCGCAGCAGGCGGAAACCGAGACTTTGAAAGCGCAGGTTGCCGAACTTGCCGCGCGGCCCGTCGCTGGACCTGACAATGATCTGGAGGCGCGAGTGGCGGCGCTGGCCGATCAGGCTGCCCCTGACATAGCACCGCTACAGCAGCAGATTGCGGCGTTGGAACAGCGGTTGACAGCCGTTGAAGCCATGCCGATCAGCGGCAATGCACCCTCGGCAACAGCGCTTGCGGCCCAGAAAGCGGCGGCGGATGCGGTGTTGAAGCAGGCCGAAGACACCGCTGCTCAGATCAAAGCTGATGCGGTGGCCACGGCGAAAGCGTCAGAGGCCCGCGTGGCTTTGGGTCGGGTGCAGGCGGCGCTGGACAGCGGCTCGGCCTATGCCTCGGCCCTGCCCGCCTTGGGTGATGTGCCTGCGGTGTTGGTGGAAAACGCCGAAACAGGGCTGCCGACCTTGGCGGCATTGCAAGATGGGTTCCCTGCGGCCTCGCGCGCGGCTTTAGAGGCGGCCTTGCGGGCGAATATGGGCGAAAGCTGGTCGGACCGGGTGGCGAATTTCCTGCGCACCCAGACCGGGGCGCGATCCTTGACACCGCATGAGGGCAATGACCCCGATGCGATCTTGTCGCGCGCCGACGCCGCGCTGGCTGCGGGTGATATCGCAGCCGCGCTAACCGAAATCTCAGCGCTTCCCCCCGAAGCGCAGGCGGCTTTGACCGATTGGCAGGCGATGGCTGAAAAGCGGCAAGCGGCGGTCGCGGCAGTTGCGGGCCTTGCCGCAGCGATGCAATAGGAGCGCGCGATGATTTGGTCACTGATCAAGGTTCTGCTGTTCATCGCCGCGATTGCCGGGCTGACCTATGGTGCGGATATGCTGCTGCACAGCGACGAAGGCGTGCGGATTTCAATGGGCGGCTGGGAGTTTACCCTTGGCCCGTTGCAAACAGCGATCCTGTTGCTGTTGCTGGTGGTGGCCCTGTGGGGGCTGATGAAGCTGGTGGGCTTCATCGTCGCCACCCTGCGGTTTCTGAACGGCGATGAAACCGCGATCTCGCGCTATTTCGACCGCAACCGCGAACGCAAGGGCTATCAGGCTCTGAACGATGGCCTGATGGCCTTGGCCGCAGGTGAAGGGCGCTTGGCTTTGATGCGGGCGCAAAGGGCGGCGAAGTTTCTGGAAAGGCCAGAGTTGACGACGCTGCTGGTGGCGCAGGCGGCAGAGGCTGCAGGCGATACCAAACGCGCGACCGAGGCGTATAAAACGCTGCTGGCCAGTGATTCCTCGCGTTTTGTTGGGATTCGCGGGCTGATGAAGCAAAAGCTGGCCGAAGGCGACACCGATACCGCTTTGGCTTTGGCCGAGAAGGCCTTTGCGCTGAAACCCAAACACGCCGAGACGCAGGATATTCTGCTAAAACTGCAATCCGAGAAAGCCGATTGGAAGGGTGCGCGGGTGACATTGGGGGCCAAGCTGAAGGGCGGGGCCTTGCCGAAGAATGTCTATCGCCGCCGCGATGCCGTGCTGGCCCTGCAAGAGGCGCGCGGGGTGATGGATCAAACTGCGACGGTCGAGGCGCGTGAAGCCGCGATCGAGGCCAACCGCAAGTCGCCCGATCTGATCCCGGCGGCGGTGATGGCCGGGCGCGGGTTGATCGACAAGGGCGACAAGAAATCCGCAACTCGTGTGCTGAAAAAAGCGTGGGAAATGCTGCCGCATCCCGAAATCGCCGCCGCCTTTGCCGAGATTGAACCCGATGAAGTGCCGCAACAACGCCTGAAACGCTTCCGGGCGCTAACAGCGATCCACCCTGAAAGCGATGAAACCCGGCTGCTGCTGGCCGAATTGAACATCACCGCCGAGGAGTTTCCCGAAGCCCGCCGTGCGCTGGGCGATCTGATCACCCGGCATCCGACACAACGCGCCTTGGCGATCATGGCGGCGATAGAACGTGGCGAAGGCAGTGATGACGCGGTGGTGCGCGGCTGGTTGTCGAAGGCGCTGACCGCCCCACGCGGGCCGCAATGGTGCTGCGACAAATGCCAAGCCATCCACAGCCTGTGGCAGCCGATCTGCGAGAATTGCGGCGGCTTTGACACGCTCAGCTGGCGCGAGCCTGTCGAGGTGAACGGGCCCAGCGTGACCGGGGCGGAGCTGCTACCGCTGCTGGTCAGCGCACCCGTGGTGGTGGTGGCTGCGAAGCCAGATGTGGTGGCAGAGCCCGAGATCATCGACCTTGCCGCCGTGGCGCGCAGTGCAAATTGAACAACCCGGCGGGGGTTGACTTCGTTTTGGCCGCGCCCTAGGAGAAGCCACCAGAAAGTGCCGCTGTAGCTCAGCTGGTAGAGCACGTCATTCGTAATGATGGGGTCGGGAGTTCGAGTCTCTTCAGCGGCACCACTTTCTGAATTCTCCGCATAGCTTTAGGTTGCAGAACGGAAGATCCCAGTGCTGGGTCTTCCTGAATTCAGCATGTTGTGGCGCGCGCGTATGGGTCCGGGTTTTTGGGGCCGCAATGCTGGATTGCGGCCCGCTTATGTTTTCAAACCCTCAGATCACTCAGAGGATTTTGCCCAGAGGTTGATGGATTTCTCCTCCGAAATCGTGTCGATGGCGGCGAATTCGGCGGCGGTGAACTCCAGATTATGGATCGCCCCGACGCAATCGACGATTTGCGGGGGCTTCGAGGCGCCAATCAGAGCCGAGGTGATGCCGCCGCCGCGCAGAACCCAAGCAATCGCCATTTGGGCAAGGGTTTGGCCGCGCGCCTGCGCCATCTCGTTCAGCTTTTTCACCGATTCAACCGCCTTTTCCACCACCGAAGGGTGCAAAGACTTGTCCTGCGCGGCCCGGCTGCCCTCTGGGATGCCGTTGAGGTATTTGTTGGTCAGCAAGCCCTGTGCCAGTGGCACGAAGGCGATGGAGCCCATCCCAAGCTCGCTCAGCGCGTCTTTCAGCCCATCGGTTTCAACCCAACGGTTGAGGATGTTATAGCTCGGCTGATGGATCAGGCAGGGGGTGCCCAATTCTTTCAGAATGGCGTGGGCTTCGCGGGTGCGCTGGGTGTTATAGCTGGAAATTCCAACATACAGCGCGCGACCGGACCGCACGATATGATCCAACGCCATCATGGTTTCTTCCAGTGGCGTGTCGGGGTCAAAACGGTGCGAGTAGAAGATATCGACGTAATCCAGCCCCATCCGCTTCAGGCTTTGGTCGCAGGAAGCGACCAGGTTTTTACGCGAACCCCATTCGCCATAGGGGCCGCCCCACATTTCATAGCCCGCCTTTGACGAGATGATCAGTTCATCGCGGTAGGGTTTGAAATCGGTTTTCAGGATGTCACCGAAGGCTTCCTCGGCCGAACCGGGTGGCGGGCCGTAGTTGTTGGCCAGATCGAAATGGGTAATGCCCAGATCAAACGCGGTGTGGCACATCGCGCGTTTGGTGGCGTGCGGCGTGTCATGGCCAAAGTTGTGCCAGAGCCCAAACGAGATCGCGGGCAGCTTCAGGCCAGAGTTGCCGCAGCGGCGGTAAGGCATAGACGCGTAGCGGTTTTCGGCGGCGGTATACATGGCGAGCCCTCTGTTTGGTTTGCGCTAACAGTTCGGGCGAAACCGCTCTGGCGTCAAGGGCGGGGTGCGACAGTTTTGCGTAGAAAACGTGATCGGGGGCAGCGTTGCCCTTTCGCGCCGATCACGGCATAGTGTGGATGCGTCTGGTTGGAGTATCCATGTATAGTGTTCAGTTCAAGAAAACGTCGCGCATCGTCGCGGGGGCTTTGATGCTGAGCCTGATGGCGGGTTCGGCAGGCCAAGCGCTTGATCGGCTTGAGTTTAGCGTGCCGGGTGCGCCGAAGGCATTAGAGAAAGAGCTGCGATCTGCCTCGATTTTGCTGGCGTCCGAAAAAGCTGGCAACACTCAGGTGCAGGATATTTTCACCGATGCACGGGCGGAGTATGCCAGCCTGCTGAATGCACTGTATGCGCGCGGCTATTATTCGGCGGTGATCCACGTTTATGTCGATGGCGTCGAGGCTGCCAGCATTGCACCGTTGGATGCGCCGGGGTCGATCTCGGCGATCAAGGTTGTGGTAGAACCGGGGCCGGAATTTTCTTTCAGTCAAGCGCGGATTGCACCCTTGGCCAAGCGTACCGAACTGCCCGAGGGGTTTGCAGTGGGCAAGACCGCGGAAAGTGGTGTGATCCTGGAGGCGGTGACTGCGGGGGTGAACGGCTGGCGCGATCGCGCGCATGCCAAGGCGGATGTGGCCAGCCAAAAGCTGACGGCGGATCATGCCAAGGCCACGCTGGCGGCGGATGTGGTGCTTGACCCCGGCCCTGCCCTGCGGTTTGGGCGGCTGACGATCAAAGGTGCTGACCGGATGCGGCTGGCGCGGGTGCGCGCGATTGCGGGTCTGCCGGAAGGCCGTGCTTACTCGCCTGCCGAACTAGAGCGTGTTGCTTCGCGCCTGCGCCGCACCGGGGTGTTCAAATCGGTGACGCTGACGGAGGATGATGCGATCACCGCGCCCGATCTGCTTGGCATCACAGCAACCTTGGTCGAAGACAAGAAGCGCCGCTACACGTTCGGCGCCGAGTTGAGCAGCAATGATGGCGCGACGCTGAACGCGGCTTGGCTGCATCGCAACCTGTTTGGCGGCGGTGAGCGGTTGAAGATCAGCGGTGATGTCACCAATATTGGCTCGGCCGTGGGTGGGGCAGATTATATGCTTGGCATCTCGTTGGAGCGTCCGGCCACCTTTAGCCCAGATACCACGGCGGGTGTTGCTTTTAGCTATGGCAGGATGAACGAGGCCGACTACAAAGCCGATTTGTTCAGCGCGACCGTGACGCTCAGCCAAGTGGTGACAGAACAGCTGTCGGGCAAAGCGGGGCTGTCGTATGACTACGCCCGTATTACCGATCCGATTGGCGACTCCACCTATCGCGTCCTATCGCTGCCGATCAGTGTGATTTGGGATCGGCGCGACAGCAAAACCGATGCGACGCGGAACTTCTATGTCACGGGCGAGGTGAAGCCATTCCTGGGCTTTGGCGATACTGACAGCGGCGTGCGAGCGACGTTTGATCTGCGTGGCTATCGGGCCTTGGGTGAGGCGAAGCGGTTGGTTCTGGCCGGGCGGGTGCAGGCGGGCGCGGTGTTTGGCGCAAGCCTTGCGGGCACGCCGCGCGATTATCTGTTCTACTCGGGCGGCGGTGGCACGGTGCGCGGGCAGCCCTACCAATCCTTGGGCGTCAATGTGTTAAGCGACGGCATGGGCGGCACGTTCCAGACTGGCGGCAAGACCTTTATAGGCGGCTCATTTGAGGCGCGGATGAAGGTGACGGACTCCATCGGCGTGGTGGGTTTTGTCGATATGGGCCGGATCGACGCCAGCGAATTCTTCAGTGATTCTGGGGATTGGCACGCAGGCGCGGGCGTCGGGGTGCGCTATGCGACTCCGGTGGGGCCAATCCGGCTGGATATCGCCGGGCCTGTCGGCGGATCAACCGGCGACGGGGTGCAGATTTACGTTGGTTTGGGGCAGGCATTCTGATGCGGAAATTATTCCTTGCCAGTTGTTTGGCTTTGCTGCCGCTGGGCGGGCACGCGCAAACCGATGACCGCGACTATCTGACGGCGTTTCTGGAAGACAGCCTGTCGGGCGCTGGCCGCAAGGTGGTGGTGACTGGCTTTGCGGGCGCTTTGTCGTCGCAGGCCAGCCTGACCGAATTGACCATCGCCGATGATAGCGGCGTCTGGTTGACCCTGCGCGATGTGAAGCTGGACTGGAGCCGATCTGCGCTGTTGTCGGGCGAAGTGGTGGTGAATGAATTGACCGCAGGGGAGATCATTCTAGACCGTCTGCCTGTCGCGGGGTCTGGTGCGCCATCGCCCGAAGCGGGGACGTTTGCTTTGCCCGACCTTCCGGTTTCGGTTGAGATTGGCGAGATTTCCGCCAAGCGCATCGTGCTGGGTCCAAGCGTGCTGGGCACTGGGCTGGAGGCGACGCTGGATGCCTCGCTGTCTTTGTCGGGCGGCGAGGGCAAGGGCAGTCTGGTGCTGGAACGCACCGATGCGGGGCCGGCGGGTAAGGTTTCACTGACCGCATCTTACGTCAACGCGACGCAGCAGGTGTCGATTGATCTGGCGGCAGAGGAAGCGGCGGGCGGCATTGCTTCGGTCAAGCTGGGTCTGCCCGGCGCGCCTTCGGTGGCGCTGAAGGTGAGGGGCGCGGGCCCTGTTACCGATTTCGCCGCCGATGTGGCGCTGACCACTGATGGCGTGGATCGGCTGGCGGGTAAGATCAGCCTGACGGGTCAAAAAGATGGCGCGACGGCGTTTTCGACCGATCTGGCGGGCGATCTGGCCCCGCTGTTCCTGCCGTCCTATGCCGAGTTTTTTGGCAATGCGGTCAGGCTGACCACGGCGGGCCAACGCTGGCCGGATGGTCGTTTGGCGCTGGATAGCCTGATGGTAAAAGCCAAAGCGCTGGCGCTGCAAGGCTCTTTGTCTTTGGCCTCGGATGGCCTGCCGCAAAAGTTCAACCTGACCGGGAAGATCGCGGCACCCGATGGCAGCCCGGTGCTGTTGCCGCTGACCACTGATCTTCCGGTCAAGGTCACTTCCGCCGATATCTCTGTGGCCTACGACGCCACGCAAGACGAAGGTTGGGACGCCAACATCGTCATTCTGGGCTTTGACAGAGCCGATTTTCGCGCCAGCAGCCTGTCGCTTTCCGGCTCGGGCCGTATCGCAAGGCTGGCGGGTGCGCGGCAGGTGGGCGGCAATTTCAAGTACACCGCCGAAGGGTTGCAGCCGACCGACCTGAACCTTGGCCGCGCGCTGGGTTCGGTAGTCTGGGGCGATGCCTCGGCCTATTGGCGCGAAGGCGATGGCAGTGTCACCGTGCAACGGCTAAGCCTGACCGGAGAGGATTATTTGGCGCTGTTGAACGGCAAGATCGAAAGCCTCAGCGATGCCTTTGCGATCACCGGCAAAGCCAGCGCCAAGATGGAAGACCTCTCACGGCTTTCGGGTCTGGCGGGGCGCAATCTGGCGGGCGCGGCAGAAGTATCGGTCAGCGGCAACGGCAGCCCGATCACGGGGGCGTTCGATCTGACTGGCAGTGCCACGGGGACCGATATGCAGGCGGGTGTGGCCGAGTTGGACAATTTGCTGCGTGGGCAGGCGACAGTGACGGCATCGGTTTTGCGCAGCACGGAAGGCACCACGCTGCGCGATCTGACGGTGCAGGCATCGTCGTTGAAGATGAAAGCCAAGGGCAGCTTGGCGAGCACGCGCAGCGACATCACCGCCAATCTGCTGTTCCGCGATTTGGGCAGCTTGGGTGGGCAGTATCGCGGCGCGCTGGGCGGCGAGGCGCATCTGACCGGGACGCCACAGGCGGGCAAGCTGACGTTTGATGCCAATGGCCGCGGCTTGGCGATTGGCAATCCGCAGGTGGATAAGCTGCTCGCGGGGAACTCTGTGGTTGGGTTGGTGCTGTCGATGAAAGACGGCGTGCTGCAGGTGGATAGTGCCAAGCTGACCAACCCACAGCTAGAGGCGCAAGCCTCGGGCACCGCAACGGGTGACAAGCAGACGGTCGATCTGACGGCGCGGTTGAAGAATTTGGCGCTGATCGTGCCAGAGTTTCCGGGTGCTTTGTCGGTGACGGGCACGGCGGTGCAGGATGCGTCTGGTGTAACGCTTGATCTGGCGGGCAAGGGGCCGGGGCAGATTGATGCGACGGTGAAGGGTAAAATCGCGCGGGGGTTTGGCGCAGGTGATCTGGCGATCAAGGGCACGGCGCAGGCAGCTTTGGCGAATGCGTTCATCCAGCCAAGGGCGATTTCCGGGCAGATGGGGTTTGATCTGCGGCTGAATGGGCCGCTGGGGTTGCAGTCTTTGTCCGGTCCGGTGACGCTGTTGGGCGGGCGCTTGGCCGATCCGAGTTTAGCCTTTGCGTTGCAGGATATCACGGCGCGGGCCAATCTGGCGCGGGGGCAGGCGGCGATTGATGTGACCACGGCTGTCTCGTCTGGTGGCAGTTTGACGGTGAACGGCACTGCGGGCCTGAGCGCGCCCTATACGGGCGATCTGGCAGTGGATTTACGGCAAGTGACATTGCGCGACCCTGATCTTTATGAAACCACGCTGAACGGCGGCGTCACGCTGAAAGGCCCGCTGATGGGCGGTGCGATGATCGCGGGCCGTATTGGGCTGTCGGAAACCGAATTGCGCGTGCCCTCGACAGGCTTCGGCGGTGCGGGTGGTTTGCCGGGGCTGGAGCATAAGAACGAGCCGAGACCTGTGCGCGCCACCCGAGCGCGGGCGGGGTTGATTGCTACGGGCAAAGATGGTGGCGCAGGCGGCAGTGGGCCGGGCTATGGGCTGGACATCACCGTGTCCGCCCCCAGCCTGTTCATCCGGGGGCGGGGTCTGGATGTTGAGATGGGCGGCGAATTGCGCCTGCTGGGCAACACCAATGCGGTGGTGCCCTCCGGTGCGTTCGAGCTGATTCGCGGCCGGTTGGAGCTTTTGGGCAAGCGTCTCGATCTGTCCGAGGCGGTGTTGCAGATGCAGGGCGATCTGGTGCCCTATATCCATATCCTCGCCAATACGCAAAACGACGGCATCACCAGCGGCGTGACGATTGATGGCCCCGCGACCGATCCGACTGTCACTTTCACCTCGACCCCCGAACTGCCGCAGGAAGAAGTCTTGGCGCAGTTGCTGTTCGGGCAGGGCTTGCAGAACCTTTCGGCGTTTCAGGCGCTGCAACTGGCCAATGCGGTGGCGACGTTGGCGGGGCGCGGCGGGCAGGGTATTGTCTCCAAACTCCGCGAGGGCTTTGGGCTGGACAATCTTGATGTGAAGACGGATGCGGCGGGCGGGGCTTCGGTCACGGCGGGTAAGTATCTGACCAAGAACATCTATTCCGAAGTGACAGTGGATCAGAATGGCCAGTCTGAGATTGACCTGAACCTGGATGTCAGCAAATCCATCACTTTGCGGGCAAAGTCTGGGTCGGATGGCGATACCGGCTTGGGCGTGGTGTTAGAGAAAGACTACTGAAACGGCTTGCGGTTGCGGTTGCGTTCGGCATCCACAGCCGCGCCCAGCAGCACCGCATAGGCGCTGACATAAAGCCACATCAGCAGCACCACCACCGCGCCAATCGAGCCATAAACCCGGTTGTACGACGCGAAATTCGCCAGATACAAAGTGAAGCCGCGCGTCGCGATCACCCACAGGATCACCGCCACCAGCAGACCCCAGGACAACAACGGCGGCTTGGTGCTGGTGTAGTTTGGCCCCAAACGGTAGGCCAGACCCACCGCCAGAACCGCAGCCACAATCCCCAGCAGCAGGTTCGAATCCGCCAGCATCGAACTGGGAATAGCGCTGGGCAGATAGGTCAGCACCACCGGCAGGATCACCGCCATCACCAAGGCGGACAGCACCAAGCCGACCAGCACAAAGGTCAGCACGATCGCACGCAGCTGATGCCAATGGCCGGAACGGTTGGGCAGATGATGGATGGCGTTCAGGCCCCGGATCAACGCCGCCACCCCGGCGCGTGCGGACCACAGCGCTAGGGCTGTGGACACAAGTGTGGTCAGGCCCAGATTGCCTGCAGGCACCGCAAGCAACGCCTCAACCTGACCGAAGATCAGCGAATAGGCGTCATTCGGCAGAAAGCCGCGCAGCAGTTCGATTTCATCGCGGATCACCGAAGGATTTGAAATAAACCCCCAGATCGCGATGATCGCTGCGGCCGCCGGAAAGATCGCCAGAAAGGCGTAGAAGGCCACACCCGCCGCGATCAGATCCAGCTCGGCCTGTTCGGTGCGGCGATAATACCGCAGGATTGCTGCGTTGACATTGGGAGGCAGCAGTCGCAATCGCATCAGTCTTCGCCTTCCAGTCGCACACGCAATTCGCGCAATACGGGTAACACCGCACGGACCTTATCGGCTCCCAATGCAGTGACAACTTCTGCGATGAGTGGCGAAACTGACGCTACGGCAGCATCGCGGGCTGATCTGCCTGACGGGCTGATGGCGACAAACTTCTGTCGTGCATCGTCCCAATCCGGGCGGATGTGGATATGGCCCGCCCATTCCAGCTTGGCGAGGGTGTTGGTCATCGCGCCGCGTGTGACGTGAAAGGCGCGCGCCAGTTGCGCTGGGGTGCGTTCTTCGTTCAGCCTTGCCAGATGGTTCAGCACCGAGAAATGCGACAGCTCCATCCCCTTCGGCAGCGCTTTCGAGATGCGGTTGCGCGCAAGTTGGTCAGCCATGAACAACTCGCCAAACAGCGCCACGGCGATCTCGTCGGTGCGGGGGTCGGTCATGGCCCGGTGAACTCCCGGTCATGGCTGAGCGAGGGGACGCGGGCGCGGGCGTTTCCTACTGCGCCGAGATCGAGGTCAACAAAGCTGACGCCGGGTTGGGTGCCCGCATCGGCGAGGATTTCCCCCCATGGCGCAATCGCCAACGAATGGCCGTAGGTGTTGCGGCCCTTGCCATGGCTCTCGGGATGGAAACCAGTCTGCGCCGGGGCCAGCACGAAACACCCGGTTTCAATGCCGCGGGCGCGCAGCAAAATGTGCCAATGCGCAGCCCCGGTGAAGTGGTTGAACGCGGCGGGAACCGTGATGATCTGCGCGCCCGCTTGCGCCAGACGGCGATACAGATGCGGGAAGCGCACGTCATAGCAGACCGTCATGCCGATTTTGGCGAAGGGTGTTTCCGCCAGCACCGCCTTGGTGCCGGGGCGGTAGCCGGCTGATTCGCGGTAAACCTCGGTTTTCGATACATTCACGTCAAACATGTGGATCTTGTCATAGCGGGCCGCGATGTCGCCTGTTGGCGTGATAAGAAAAGACCGGTTGGCAAAGCGACCATCGGCGTCGTGGGTCAGCACGCCAAGCGATCCGATCAGCAGCCAAATGCCTGCCTTGGCGGCCTGATCGCGCAGGGCAGCAAGCGTTTCATCCTGATCCTCATGCCGCATCACGGCGCGCTGATGGGTGCGGCTGGAGGACAAAAGATTGGTACATTCCGGCGTCAGCACAAAGCCAGCACCGCCTGCCACCGACTCGGCAATCCGCGCCTGCGTTACCGCCAAATTGGCAACCGGATCATCGCCAACCGTCAGTTGCACCAACCCCGCGCGCATCAGGCCAACATCGGATCAAGTTTGCCCGCATGATCCAGCGCGTGCAGATCATCGCAGCCGCCAACGTGGCTGCCGCCAATGAAAATCTGCGGCACGGAACGGCGACCTGCGCGTTCGGTCATCTTTTGGCGCAAGGAAGGGTCAGCCCCCACGTCGATTTCCTTGTACGTCACACCCTTTTTCTTCAGCAAACCCTTGGCGGCAATGCAATAGGGGCAGGTTTGGGTGGTGTAAATCTCAACGGTTTTCATGCGGCTATCCTTAGAGTCATCGGTGACTATAAGGATTTAGGCATCCTTCGCAACGCGGGCTAGGGCCAGAACAGAAATCCCTGCGGCACCGCCTCCAATACACGCCTCGGCAGCAGCGGCAAAAGTAGCACCCGAGGTCATAACATCGTCGATCAGCAGCACATGGCGGCCTTCAACCCGGTTCGCCCGCCTTGGATGCAGGGCCAAAGCATCCTGCATATTGGCAAAACGTCCATCGCGGCTGCGGCCTTCCTGACTGCCGGTATGCCTGCGGCGAATCAGCAGATCGGGGCAATGATCCAACTCGGCCAGCTTCGCCACGGCGGCCGACAGCAACGCCGCCTGATTATAACGCCGCTTGATCAGCCGCAGCCAATGCAGCGGGATCGGGGCCACGATCATCCCCGGCTTTAACATCGGCCCCGCCACCCGGTGCAGCCAGTTTGACGCAGGCCGCGCCAAATCAAGTCGATCGCCATGCTTCAGCGCCAGCACGATGCGCCGCGCGTTGTCTTTATACAGCATCGCCGCGCGGCCTTGCGACCACGGCCGCGCGATGGTCAGGCAATCATCGCAATGCTCGGGTTTTCCGGTATCCTCCCCCGGCAAAGGCACGCCACAGTGATCGCAGACCAGCCCGGTGATAAAAGGCGTCTCGCGCCAGCAGGCCCCGCACAGGCCGAAATCGGTCGTCACCCGCGCATCGCAGGTCAGGCACTGCGGCGGGTAGATCAGATGCAGCGCGGCTTGCAATCCCATGCCTTCCCCCTATGTTCCCTGCCCATGACGCCCGCCCTGCCCATGCCTTTAACAGACCGCAAAGCCCTTGCCCTGCACCGCGCCCGCGCGACCGCCTTCTTCCTGCAAGAGGAAGTGGTGCTTGAGGTGCAGGATCGCCTGAGCGAAGTTAACAGGTCGTTTACAAATCCGACTGTGGTGACTGCTTTTCCGCATTTGTGGCCGAATTTTCCGACGATAGCCGATGACGAGACGCTAAATCTGCAAATCGAAGCGCAGGATCTGGTGATCAACGCCCTCACTCTGCATTGGGCGAATGACCCGGTCGGGCAGTTGGTGCAGTGCCGCCGCGCCCTGCGCCCGGATGGTCTGTTCCTTGGCCTGCTGTTTGGTGGCCAAACCCTGTATGAGTTGCGCACCAGTCTTGCTCAGGCCGAATCGGAAGTGCTGGGCGGTCTTTCCCCCCGCGTGCTGCCGATGGGCGAAATCCGCGATCTTGGCGGATTGCTGCAACGCGCGGGCTTTGCGCTGCCGGTGGCGGACAGCTTCACCAAGACCGTGTTCTACCGCGACGCCTTTCACCTGATGAGGGATCTAAGGGCAATGGGTGAGGGCAACGCCTTGGTGGCACGGCTGAAACATCCCACCCGCCGCGCGGTTCTGACCCGTGCCGCGCAGATATACATGCAAACCTATGCCACGTCCGGAGGCCTGGTTCCGGCGACGTTTGAGATAATCTGCCTGACCGGATGGGCACCGCATGACGGCCAGCAAAAGCCGCTGCGACCCGGTTCGGCGACGGCTCGGCTGGAAGACGCTCTGAAGACCGCGGTCAAGAACGGTTGACGCCGCCCGCAGCCGCGTTATTTCGGGGTCAGCTTTAGGAGCCAACATGACCGACATCGCCCCCGGAACCGGACGCTTAGCCTACGCCCCCGCCGATCACCCCCCGGTGAAACAGGCCAAGATAGGCATTTTACTGGCTAATCTCGGCACGCCGGATGGCTATGACTACTGGTCAATGCGGCGCTATTTGTCGGAATTTCTGTCGGATAAGCGCGTCGTCGATATCCCGGATTGGAAATGGCAACCACTGTTGCAGTTGATCATCTTGACCAAGCGGCCTTTCACATCAGGCGCGAATTACAAGCTGATCTGGAATCACGAGAAAAACGAAAGTCCGCTGCTGACGATAACAAAGGCGCAGACGGCGGCGATTGCTGCGGCTGTGGCGGCTAAGCATGGCGACAGTATCATGGTGGATTTCGCAATGCGTTACGGCAATCCGTCAACCGAATCAAAGGTCAAGGCGATGGTGGCAGCAGGGTGCGAGAAGATTTTGTTCTTCCCGCTCTATCCGCACTACGCAGGCGCAACCTCAGCCACCGCCAATGATGCTTTCTTTTCAGCTTTGATGAAAGAGAAACGCCAGCCCGCCGCCCGCACCGTGCCGGAATACTTCGACCGCCCCGTTTATATCGAGGCCCTCGCGCAATCGGTCGAGCGCGCCTATGCTGGCCTGGATCACAAGCCGGATGTGCTTGTCACCAGCTACCACGGCATGCCGATCCGCTATCTGATGGAGGGCGATCCCTACCACTGCCAATGCGCCAAAACCACACGACTGCTGCGTGAAAGGTTAGGCTGGGAAAAGGGCGCGATTGATGTGACCTTCCAATCGGTGTTTGGCCGCGAAGAATGGCTAAAACCCTACACCGTCAAGCATGTCGCAGAGCTCGCCAAGCAGGGCAAAAAACGCATCGCAGTGATGGCTCCGGCATTTTCAGCCGATTGCATCGAGACACTGGAAGAAATCAACGGCGAGATCCGCGAGTCTTTCGAACACGCGGGCGGTGAGGTGTTCACCTATATTCCCTGCCTCAACGACGAACGCGCCCACATCAGCGCGCTGGTGCAGGTGATCGAGGAAAACCTCGCCGGATGGATCTAGCTTTTTGCCCTGCCTTATCAGACAGGGCTTTGGGCCAGATCAGCCGCCTGTGGCAACCACTTCAACCGGATCGCTACCGCCGCCACCGCTCGAAGCGACGGCTGCGATGACCAGCACCAGCAGCAACAGCGGGATAATGACGCCGCCCGACGAGGACGCGGTTTGCGCCGCAACGACCTCCGGCTCCATCACCGGCTCGACCACCCCGCCCGCAAAAGCAGAGGTTGTGGCCAGCGACAAAGCAGCAGCAAGAGCAATCTTCTTCATGGGTATCTCCAATAAACGTCAAATCCGCGCGGGTTTGCGCGACCAGATCATCCTCAAAAAAACCACCTGCGAAATGTACCATACGGCTGTATCACGGGCTCTGATAACGGCACCCTGGCTGCAAAACCGCAGCGCATTGGTGTAGCCAGATTAAAACCTGAGCGTCCGTGCGCAAAATTTAGCGACGAAGGCCCCAGCAATCAATCAGTTCTTAGTGAATGTGCATTCTTAGTTTGAAATTCTAAAAAACGTGCGGCGTTGCCAAAGGTCCCGCTCGATTTAGCCTGTAAAATAGAAAAGGACGGCAGATTGCTCTGCCGCCCATTCCAAATTCGATCCAAGGATTAGTTGGACGAAACTGCAGCAGCCACAATAACGAGCAGCAGCAGCGGGATCAGGATGCCGCCCGAGGACGACGTGGTTGCCGCTTTGACAACTTCCGGTTCCATTACAGGTTCAACAACGCCGCCAGCGAAAGCGGTGGTAGCAGCAACCGACAAAGCGGCAGCGAGAGCGATTTTTTTCATGTCTATCTCCAGTTTTCTGCATACCGCCAAATTCGCAGAGGCGACGGCACGCACCCAAGAATATTCCTCGTATCTGCTCTCTAACCCGGCTCTCATCGAAATTGCAACGCCGCACCAAAATCAGACCCAAAGCGCGTCGGGTTGTCGTCAATTTAGCAACACCTTGCAAAGAGGTTTGCGGAGATGCGCGGCAGAACCGAAAACACTTTGGTTTCAAAGGCAACGCAGGCCCACAAAACCGCCTGACACGGCGGTTCTGCGGCCATCAAACCAGCGCAGAATTGCTAGATGAACACCACCTGAGTGCCGACCTTAGCCAAGGCAAACAGTTCCAGAATATGCTCGTTATACAGCCCAACACAGCCGTTCGACGACCGACGACCGATCTTGCGGGTGTCATGCGTGCCGTGGATGCGGTAGGCAGGCCAGTCGAGGTACAGCGCGCGCACCCCCAACGGATTTTCGGGCGAGCCACCGGGGACGACTTTCGGCCAATCCGGGTTACGCTCCAACTCTCCTGCGGTTGGAATCCACGTCGGATTGACCACCTTCTGAATCACGCTGGTATGGCCGCGCCGT
This sequence comes from Cypionkella sp. TWP1-2-1b2, assembly GCF_049896245.1. Classification (NCBI taxonomy): domain Bacteria; kingdom Pseudomonadati; phylum Pseudomonadota; class Alphaproteobacteria; order Rhodobacterales; family Paracoccaceae; genus Cypionkella; species Cypionkella sp. TWP1-2-1b2. The sequence goes on from NZ_JAFCTX010000004.1 coordinate 162,011, forward strand.
GTCAGTTCTTCGTTCAATGGCACCGAGCTGGGGTAAAGCCGATACACCGCTTGATCTTCCGACCAGTAGTGCAGCGCGCGCGATTCGAGATCGGCAACGATAACGCCGTTGCGGGTATTGTCGAAGTAATCGCGCCAGTCCAGCATCCGAAAGCCCGAGATATTGTTGCGGATCGGACCCGTCAGCGGCTTATCCATCTCGGTGGTGCCAGCTTGCTGTGCTGCGGCTGGAAGGGCTGCGGCGGTCAAAACCGTCGCTGCACCGCCCAGAAACAGGCGGCGGTTCAGCGTATTGCGGGGTGCGGCGGCCATACGGCTTCTCCATTTTTCATCTGCTCTGCGACGGCTTTTACCGCTTTGGCTGTCCCGCCGCAAATCAAACACGCGTTAGTAGGCGATCTGACGCCAAGTTTGCCCCGATTTTTATGGGTTGGATTTGAAACCGGGGCCGGACTTCGCTAAGCACAGGCAAACAAAGGGCCACAGGCGGTCCGAATAGGGTGTAAGCAGATGAACAGACGAACAGCCCTTGTCGCGGGCGGCGCAACTTTACTTCTCGCCTCCTGCGCCATGAGTTCGGCCCCCCCGGTGGACGCCACGGGTGCCGCCTTGCCACGGGTGTACCGCATCACGGCGGCCGAGGCCGAAAAGATCCCTTTCCGTTTGCTTGATTCGGTGAACGCTTTGCGCACCGCCAAAGGCGTGCAATCGCTTTCCTATAACGCCGCGCTGAACGCCGCCGCCCTCACCCATTCCCGCGATATGTCGGTGCAGAACCGGCCGTGGCATTTCGGCTCGGACGGCTCGTCGCCGCTGCTGCGGGTGCAACGGGTTGGATACACCGGGCAGTTCTTGGGCGAGACGATTTCCGAGACCTATCAGACCGAGCTGGAAACCCTGTCCGCTTGGATGAGTGAAGCCGATACCCGTGATGTCATCCTGAACCCCAAAGCGCGCGAAATCGGCTTTGCCTGGTTCCAAGAGGAATCCGGCAAGATCTGGTGGACGCTGGTTTTGGGCGGCTGATCCACGCCAAATCAGACGAAAACGGCGGCAAGCGCGGCTGCCGTTTTATATCTTACGGTAGGATCACAATCGGCGTGCCCGGATTGATCATCGCGTAAATACGCTCAATTTCCTCGTCCGTCACCGCGATGCAGCCCGCCGTCCAATCCGGGCTGGACACCTTGCGCGGCTTGCCATTGGCTTTGCGCGGCGGCCCACCATGGATCATGATATCGCCACCCGGAGGCTTGCCAAGCAACGCGGCATGTGCGCGGTCTTCATTGTTGGGATAACTGATGCCCAGCGACAGATGGTAGCGCGAATCCGGGTTGCGGTGGGTGATGTAATAGATGCCCTCGGGCGTCTTGCCATCGCCTTCATATTCCTTCGGACCGGTCGGAACGCCACCCAAACCGATCTCATAGGCCTTGATGACCTTACTGTTGTGCAGCAAATACATCTTGCGATTGGCCTTTTGCACCTGCACCGAGGTGATCTCTGGCCCATTATATGTCTTGAATTTTGACGAGCACGCGGTCAACGCCAGCCCAGCCAAAACCACCAGAAGAATCCGCAAAACCCGCATCGACTGCCCGCTCGTTATTATATTTTCCCTGCGGAATAGCGAAAAAACCGCGCGTTGCCTAGTCTGCGAAACGGCACAGCTGATCACAGTTTTTTCAACGGATGGGGGGCGGCTTTAGGTGCGGCTGAACTTTGCCACCAATTCCACATGTGCAGACCAGCGGAATTGATCGACCACTTGCACCCAATCCAAGTGATAACCACCCGCAATCAACACCTTAGCGTCGCGGGCAAAGCTGATTGGGTTGCAGGACACAGAGGCAATCACCGGCACCTTGCTGCGTGCCAGCACCGCCATCTGCGCCTCGGCCCCGGCGCGCGGCGGGTCGATCACCACGGCCTCGACGCCCTTGAATTCATCATCTTCCAGCGGGCGACGGAACAGATCGCGGGTTTCCACCGTGACGCGTTTCAGCCCCTCGGTGTTATTGGCCGCCTTTGCCAGCGCCGCCATCATCGCAGCCTCACCTTCTACCGCATGCACCTCGGCGCGTTCGGCCAGCGGCAAAGCAAAGGTGCCAACCCCCGCAAACAGATCAACGATCTTCTTCGCGGGACCTATCGCCAAAGCCACCGTACGCAGCAAAGCCTGCTCACCCTCGACCGTTGCCTGCAAGAACGCACCGGGCGGCGGTGACACCAAAGCGCGGCCAAACCGTTGCATCGGGGCGGTGCGCAAAGCTACGGTATCGCCATTCCACGTCAGCCGCGCAAAGCCGTAAGTCTCCGTCACTCGGGCGAGTTCCAGCTGCAACTGGCCGTCCAAAGGCTTGCCGCCCACCACCATCACATCGGCCCCCGACAACGAGCGCGTTACCGTCAGCGAGACCTCTGCCGTGCGAGAACCGCCCAGCTTCACCAAGGCTTGCAGCCCCGGAAACGTCGCGATCAGGTCAGGATGCAGCAACTGGCAGTTCGGCACCTCGACCACCATATCGGATGCGCGGGCATGAAAGCCCATCAGCGCGCCGGTCTTGGTCCTCCGCGCCGCAATCGTCGCCCTGCGCCGCGATTTTGCGGGTGAGGTGATGATGGGGCGAAATTCAGCCTCCAACCCCTGCCCAGCCAAAGCGCCCTTCACAATGCCCAGCTTCCAATCAGCGACAAAGCGGTCCGAGGCGTGCTGCATCATACAGCCGCCGCAGGTTTTGGCGTGGGAGCACGGCGGCTTCACCCGGTTGACCGAGGGTGTCACGATGCGGAAATCCGCCAGCTGATCGCCTTGAAGATCGCCTTCCACTTCCTCGCCCGGCAACATTCCGGGCACAAAGATTGCCCCCAACGGCCCCTGCGCGATCCCGTCGCCAATGTGGCCCAGCCGGTCGATGGTCACTTTCACTCTGCCGCTTCCTTTTCTTCGGTGCCGATGAAGCCGCCTGATTGGCGATTCCAGTAGCGCGCGTATAGTCCGGCCTGCGCCAGCAGCTCGGCATGGCTGCCCTGTTCCACAACGCGGCCCGCGTCAAGCACCACAATCCGGTCCATCTCGGCAATCGTCGACAGGCGGTGCGCAATCGCCAGCACGGTTTTGCCCTGCATCACTGAGGTCAAGGCGGTCTGAATGCTGGCCTCAACTTCCGAATCCAGCGCCGAGGTCGCCTCATCCAGCACCAAAATCGGCGCGTCTTTCAGGAAGGCGCGGGCGAGAGCAATCCGCTGCCGCTGCCCGCCAGACAGCTTCACCCCGCGCTCACCCAGATAAGCGTCATAGCCCTTGCGCCCAGCAAAATCGCGCAGGTTCAGGATAAAGTCATGCGCCTCGGCTTGCTTGGCCGCCGCGATCATCATGTCTTCCGTCGCCTCCGGGTTGCCATACATGATATTCTCGCGCGCGGTGCGGTTGAACATCGCGGTTTCCTGCGTGACCATGCCGATTTGACGGCGCAAGCTTTCCTGCGTCACCGCCCGCACATCAATGCCATCAATCGAGACGCGGCCCTTTTCGGCGTCATAGAGCCGCAAAAGCAGCGCCACGAGAGTCGATTTCCCGGCGCCCGAAGCGCCAACGATGCCGATCTTCTCCCCGGCCTTGATATTAAGATTAAGGTCGTCAACACCACCTCGCCCATCTTCAGTCTTGCGACCATAGGCAAACGTCACATGCTCCATCCGCACTTCGCCTTGCACGCGCGGCATCTCCACTGCGTCCACAGCATCGTTCAACGTATAGGGCGGCGTCAGGGTTTTCACGCCATCCTCAACCTCGCCCAAGTTGCCAAAAACGGACATCAAACTGAACGACACCCAGCCGGTCATCTGCGCCAGACGGAACGCAATCGCCCCCGCCGCCGCAATATCGCCCGATGTTGCCCCGCCCAGAGTCCACAGATAAACCGTAGCCCCCACCAGCAACACTGGCAGCACCCCGGCCAAAGCCATAAGGGAAAGCCGGAACCAGCTGGAAATAATCCCATATTCAATCGCCTTGTCGCGGAAGGCGTTCATCGCCTCCAGCGCCACGCCATCCTCGTGTCGCGAATGGGCGAACAGCTTGACGGTTTTCATATTGGTGACGGTATCGACAATCTGCCCCGTCACCATCGCCCGCGCTGCCGCCCGCGAGGCCGAAGCGCCGCGCACCTTTTTCAGAAATCCTTTGATAAACAGGATATAAGCCGCAATCCAAGCCACCAGCAGCAGCGAAATCCAGCCGTTGATCGTGCTCAGCAGCGCCACCGAGCCCACCACAGAAGCCAGCGAAAACGCCATGGTTTCAATACTGCCCGACACAACATCCGTCGCCGCCCGCGCCACCTGCATCTGCTTTTGCGCGATCCGTCCGGCGAAATCATTGTCGAAAAACGTCACCGCTTGCCCCAAGGTCCAGCGATGCATCCGCGACAGGATCAGCGGAAACAGGTTAGGTTCGACAATGATCGAGGCCGCATGGGTGGTCAGGCCGAAAATCAGCGGGCGGGCGATCAGATACAGCCCGACAAATCCCACGAACAGCCAGATATGATCGCTGAACACCGTTGCTGGATTGGCGGAGTTGGCGACATCAATCACATCGCCCAAAAGTGTCGCCGAAATCGCTTCCATTGAACCAGAGGCCGCAGACCAGAACGTCGCCCACAAAATTCCCGGCCAAGCCCCCTGCACTGCCCATAGAAAGAACTTCCACGTTGTTGTCGGAGGATTGGCTGAGGCGGGTCTAAACGGCCTGATTGTGGGGAAAAATCTCATGCGTCCGTCTCCAACCCAATGAACCCGCCCGATTGACGCGCCCAGAACCGAGCGTAAAGTCCGTTCGCACGCAGCAGTTCCGCATGGCTGCCCTGTTCGGCGACGCGGCCATCCTCCAGCACCACAATCCGGTCCATCGCCGCAATCGTCGACAGCCTATGCGCAATCGCGATCACGGTTTTGCCCTGCATCACGCCAAACAGCGCCTCTTGAATCGCCGCCTCAGCCTCAGAATCCAGCGCCGAAGTCGCCTCATCCAAAATCAAAATCGGCGCATCTTTCAGGATCACCCGCGCCAAAGCCACCCGTTGCCGTTGCCCGCCCGACAGCTTGACGCCACGTTCGCCGACATGGGCATCATAGCCCATCCGCTCCTCAGGGTCCTGCAATGTCAGAATAAACTCATGTGCATCGGCTTGTTTCGCCGCCGCAATCATCTGCGCCTCGGATGCCTCGGGCCGCCCATACAGGATATTCTCGCGCACAGATCGGTGCAGCAAACTGCTGTCCTGCGCCACCATGCCGATGCGTTTGCGCACCGAATCCTGCGTCACAAGCGCAATATCTTGCCCGTCGATCAAAATCCGCCCGGCCTCAGCATCGTAAAACCGCAGCATCAGCTTCACCAACGTCGATTTCCCCGCCCCAGATCGCCCAACAACCCCGATCTTCTCGCCCGGCTTCACATCCAGCGAAATCGCCTGCAACCCACCCGAGCCGCGCCCGTAATGGTGCGAAACCCCCTCAATCTGCACACGACCCTGCCGGAAATCCAACGCCGCAGCGCCCGGCTGGTCGACCAATGCAATCGGCTGGGTGATCGTCTGCATCCCCTCTTGCACGGTGCCAAGGTTCTGCACCAGATTGGTCGTCGCCCACATGATCCAATAGGTCATATTGTTCAGCCGCAGCACCAACGTTACCGCAGCGGCGACAGTGCCAACACTCGCAAGGCTATGATACCAAAGCCACATCGCCCAAGCCGTCACCGCCACGATCAGCAGGCCATTCAGTGTGGTCAGTATGATATCCATCTTTGTAACCACGCGCATTTCGGTGAAAAACGTCTGCCGCGCCCGTTCAATCGCTTCGCGGCCATAGTTTTCCTCAAGGTCGTGATGCGCAAACAGCTTCACCGAATGGATGTTGGCATAGGCATCCACCACCCGCCCCGTCACCGCCGAACGTGCTTCGCTTGAGGCCGTCGAGGCCGGTCCCGCCCGCCCAATCGTCCAGCGCATCAGCGCGACATAGCCGATAAACCACAGCACCAGCGGCAGCAACAGCCGCACATCCGCACCTGCCAACATGATCGCAGCACCCACCAGCGTGGTTGAGGCAAAAGCCACCGCGTCAAAGGTCTGAAATACCGCCTCCCCCGCCGCCGGGGGGGCCTGCATGATCCGATTGGCAATCCGGCCCGCGAAGTCAGACTCGAACCAGCCAACAGGTTGGCGCAGCACATGCCGATGCGCCCGCCAGCGCATCATGGTGCCGAAATTCGGCAGAATCGTGTTGTGCAGCAGGGCCACGCCGGTGCCGCCAATCAGCGGTCGCAGAATCAGAACCGCAAGCGCTACAAGGATAATTTCGCGGCCATGATCCGCCCAGACCTGCACTGGGTTGCCATTCGCCAACAGATCGACCAGCCGCCCGACATACCAGATCAGCCCGACATCAAACGCCGAATTGGCCGTTGCCACTAGCGCCGTTACTGCGAAAACCCCCTTAAATGGCCGCACATAGTCGCGCAGAAACGGCCACAGCTTGCGCGGCGGCGTGTCGGTTTGGGTGTAGGCAGCATAGGGGTCAACAAGACCCTCAAAGAACTTGAACATGATGATCTCGCGGGTTGGCCTTGGCATATAGCGCCGAAGGGGGGCGAAGGAAACCTTACGCCAGCAGGTCAGACTTGCGCAGATAGAGGTCAGAGGCAAGCCAGCGCGCCTGTATTTCGTGCAGTTTTTTGCCCAGCGCGGTACCTTGCAGCGTGGGCATCAGATCAGCCGCAGTCACGGGGATGCTGCTTGCCACCCCCCGCGCGATCTCGGCCTGCCAGTTTTCTGGGGGAGCCGTTTCAAACAAAGCCGCACGGCACAAAACCACATCGCTGGCGGCCTCTGTCCCGAGTTTCCACCCCAAAGCCGCAGAGGTCAGTGCTGAGCCGATTTCGTCTCTAACAATCGTATTAGAGCCTATTTCCGTCCGCGATAACCGCAAAGCTTCCCCCGGATCAGCTCCACCCAAAACCGCCAATCGCCGCTGCCAACGCGGTGGCAGATCGCCCTCCAGATGCACGAGAATGCCTAGTGCTTTGGCGTCCGATCCCGGCAAAATCCGCATCAAAATCCCGGACTGCGCCATCGCCGTCACCGCAGGCGCAGGGTCGCGCGCGCCGAGCATTTTGCGCATCTCGGCACCGATGCGTTCGCGCGAAAGCCCTTCGATCCCTTCCGCATTGGCCGCACAAGCCGCCAACCCCTCGGCATCAATGCCGCCATTGGGATCTGCATAAACCGCGTAAAACCGAAAAAACCGCAGGATGCGCAGATAATCTTCCCGAATCCGAGCTTGCGGTTCACCGACAAACCGCACCCGCCGTGCGGTCAGATCAGGCAAGCCTCCCAAAGGGTCCAAAACCGAGCCATCCGCCCCCGCGTAAAGCGCATTCATCGTAAAATCGCGCCGCGCCGCATCCTCGGCCACGTCGGTTGAGAACGCGACCACCGCCCGCCGCCCATCGGTTTCCACATCACGGCGAAACGTGGTGACTTCATGCGCCACGCCACGTGCAATCACAGTTACCGTGCCGTGCTCTATCCCAGTCGGAATCACCCGAAATCCGGCAGCTTCGGCAATGTTAGAGACGATTTCAGGCCGCGCAGCCGTCGCAATATCAATATCCGCAACCGCCACCTCCAGCAGGGCATTGCGCACACAGCCGCCGACAAATAGCGCTTGATACCCGGCCTTCACCAAGACAGCAAAAAGTGCCTGTGTGCCGGAATGATTGATCCAATCGCCGGAAATCTTCATGACGCCATCTCTGCCAGATTGCGCAAAATTCGTGCGGTGGCCCCCCAGATATAATACGGCCCATAAGGCACCGCAAAATAGCGGCGCGGCTGACCTTTCCACACCCGGCCCTCAATCACAAACTGCCCCCGGTCCAGCACATGCTCCAACGGCACGCTGAACACCTCATCCACCTCTCCCACTTCCGGCACCGGGATAAAATCGTCTCTCACAAGGCCCAAAATCGGTGTGATCATGTAATTCGTCACGGTTTCATGGCTCGGCAGACGACCCAAAACCTCGACCCGCTGCGGCGGCAACCCAATCTCCTCCCAAGCCTCTCGCAACGCCGCAGCCTCGGGCCCGCTATCCCCAGCATCCACCTTACCACCCGGAAATGCGATCTGCCCTCGATGGTGTTTCAGATGCGAAGATCGCTTGGTCAGGATCAACCGCGCGCCGTCTGGCCGCAGCCAAACCGCGATCAACACCGCCGCCGCGCGCAACACGCGCGTATCGGGCAGCAAAACCGGGTTCAGGTCAAAATCCGACGACTCGCCCGCAGGACGGGCGAGCGCATCTTTCAGACGGGCAATCTCATCCCGCATCACCCGGCGCTTTCACTGCGTCAAAGCCCAGCGTTGCCGGGTCAAACTCATAATGCTTGCCGCAGAACTGGCAATCTGCCGTCACCACGCCTTCCGGTGTGGTCATGTGCTTGATATCTTTCGCCGAGTAAATCGACATCGCCTGCACCACCTTTTCCGGCGCGCAGGAACAGCCGAAATGCACCACTTGCGCGTCAAACACCCGTGGGTCTTCTTCGTGGAACAGCCGCACCAAAAGGTCAGTAGGCGCCACACTCGGCCCGATCAATTCGATTTCCTCGACCGTATCCAACAACGCATTGGCCCGCGTCCAATTTTCGGCCTCATCGCCCGCCAGAATATCGACATGGCTGAGCAAACCGCCCTCACCCGTGCCCGCTTCCGCCGCAACCGCCCCCCCCACAGGCGGCATATGCTGCAACATCACGCCGCCTGCGCGCCAACGCGAAGCCTCGCCGGGCACTTGGGTCTTGCCGAACGTCAGGGCGAATCGGGTGGGGATTTGCTCCGATTGCGCGAAATAGGTTTGCGCGCAATCCGACAAAGACTTGCCCGCAATCGGGGTAAATCCTTGATAGGGTTGCATATCTTGGCCCTGATCAATCATCACCGCGAAGTAACCTTCGCCGATCTGGCTAAACGGTTCGGCGTCCAGATCCAACCGATCTGCATCATAGCTGGCATAGGCGCGGATGCGCGCAGGCTCACCTTCCTCGCTTGGGCCGTAATAATCGGTTGCAATCAACCGCGCCGGGCCTTTGCCGCGAATTTGCAACGACAGTTTCCAGCGCAGCTTGACCGATTGCCCGATCAGCGCGGTCAGCACGGCGGCTTCGGCGACCAGCGCCTCAATCACAGGGGGATAATTGTGCTGCTTCAGCACGTTATCGAGCGCACCGTCCAGCCGCGCCACGCGGCCACGGATATCCGAGCGGTCAAGTTGAAAGGGCAGGACGGTATCGTCCCAAGCGATTTGCAAAGAGGAGGTCATGGGGTTTCCTAAACGTGCCAAGGTTGGCATACCGCGCCTATATAGGCAGAGCAACCGCACACCCAAGGGGCAAGCATGATCAAACGCTATGGAAACGGCCCGGAGCCCGGCCGCCGCTATACCCGCAGGCCCGGAGTTTACGCGGTTTTGTGGGATCGGGGTGCTATTCTCACCACGTTTCAAGCCGAGCCAGAGCCGGAATATCAGCTGCCCGGCGGTGGCATCGACAAAGGCGAGCATCCGATTGCCGCGCTGCACCGCGAGGTGATGGAGGAAACCGGCTATCACATCGCGGGCATCCGGCGGCTGGGGGCGTTTCGGCGCTTCACCTTCATGCCGGAATACGATCTCTGGGCGGAAAAGATTTGCACCGTCTATCTGGCCCGCCCGGTGTTGCGCATCGGCTCACCGACGGAACCCGGTCATCAAGCGATCTGGATGCACCCGGAAGGGGGTTTGCGGCTGCTGGGCAATCCGGGGGACCGTGCGATGTTGGCGCGGGCTTTGCGTCAGCTGGAATCGGGCTGGGGGCCAAGATAATCAAAGATCAGGCCCGAGACATCGTCTGGAAAAATCCCACCCCCCGCATAGGTGTTCAAATCCCACAGCAGGGCCTCCAGCAGATCAGTGCTGCGCAACCTACTGTTATATTGAAGCATTTTGATCAGGCCATCGCTGCCGAGCTCCTCGCCCTCCGGATTTGGACATTCGGTCACGCCGTCGGATACCAAAAACAACCGATCCCCCGGCGCCAGGGCGAAGCTGGTCTGCGGATATTCCGCGCCCTCAATCAAACCAATCGGCAAGCCGCCATCGCCCAGCCGCTCTATCGCGCCACTTGCGCGCAACAACAAGGGATGCGGATGGCCCGCCTGCACCAGCGTCGCCAGCCCGGAGTGCAAATTGATCTCGGCATAGCCTAGTGTGAAATACTGATCGACCTGCAATTCCTCTAGCATCATCCGGTTCAACCGCGCCGCCACAATCGCCGGCGGCCAGGCATCGCGCCCACCATCTGGGCCCGTGCGCAGCGCGATATTCTGATCCGGCGACGCCCCTGATAGCAGCCCCGCCAGCCGCGCCGTCATCATAGCCGAGGCGACGCCATGCCCCGAGACATCCACCGAATAGACCACGATTCGCGCCGCATCGACCACGAAACTGCCGACCAGATCGCCGCCGACATGACCCGAGGGGCGCAACATCAGCGCCGCTTTCCCCGCACCAAAATCCCGCAACCGGTCGCGCACCAAAGTCTGTTGCAGCTTGCGCGCCTCAATCAGATCACGATCCAGCGAATCATACAGCTTTTGCAATTCGGCCAAGGTGCTGCCGATCAGCCGGTTCTTTTCGACCAACTCATCCTGCATGCCCAAAATCCGCTCACCGGCCCGCAACCGGGCGCGCAACTCATCGGCGCTGACGGGTTTGGTCAGGAAATCATCGGCACCATTCTCCAACCCATCGGCGATTTCGGTCTTTTCGGATTTTGAGGTCAGCAGGATGAAATAGCCATAGCCCTCGCGCGGAAGTGCCCGGAAAGCCTTGCAAAACTCCAGCCCCGTCATGCCCGGCATCATCCAATCTGACAGCACAATGTCGAAATCCTGCGCCCTGCACAAAGCCAAAGCTTCGTCCCCCGAAGCCGCTTCGGTCACCTGATAGCCCCAGCGCGTCAGCTGCATTTGCAGGATTTTGCGCTGCGCCTTGCTGTCATCCACCACTAAAACCGGGCGCTGCGCAAAGGCGCTGGGCCTGCGGGCAACCTCTGTCAGCGGAAGAAAAACGGATTTCACAACACGGGCCTCACCTTTGGTTTTTTCCTGTCTGCACCCAAGCTCTTAACGGCAAGTGAAACTTAAAACTGTGCCTATCCGCGGTGTTAGCGGTTACCGATTGTTAAGAGATGGCGCGCAATCTGGCTTCATGGGGTGGTGAAAGGCAGGTGTGCGGTGATCGAATGGGATAGGGTGAATGAGCTTCGGTCAGAGATCGGCGAAGACGATTTCGCCGAAGTGGTCGCGATGTTTCTGGAAGAAGCCGATGAAGTGATCGGGCGAATTTCCAAAACTGTTGGTGCCAAGGATTTGGAGGCGGATCTGCATTTTCTGAAAGGGGCAGCACTCAACCTTGGCTTCGCGCAATTTGCCGCGTTTTGCCAGGATGGCGAACGCCGCGCGGCAGGTGGCGATGCGGGTGTCGATCTGGCGCAGGTGTGCAGCAGCTATCAGGCGTCCAAAAAAGCTTTGGTGGCGGGGCAAAAGGCCAGCGCGGCTTAGATCAGAAACTCGGCAAGAATCTCATCATTGGTGATGTCGCGGTAGGTGAAAGCGGCGGCATCAAGCTGATCGAACAGGCTTTTGAAATTGGCAGCTTGGCTGGTTTCAATACCGATCAGAACCGAACCAAAATTGCGCGCCGATTTCTTCAGATATTCAAACCGCGCGATGTCATCCTCTGCGCCAAGCATCCCAAGGAACTCTTTCAACGCGCCGGGGCGTTGCGGCATCCGCAGGATGAAGTATTTCTTCACGCCGGAATAACGCTGCGCCCGTTCTTTCACTTCCGGCAGCCGCTCAAAATCAAAATTGCCGCCCGAAGTCACGCAAACCACAGTTTTCCCGGCAATCTCTGCGGCCAAATCCTGCAATACATCGACCGAAAGCGCGCCCGCTGGCTCCAGCACGATGCCCTCGACGTTCAGCATTTCCAGCATCGTCACGCAAATCCGGTCTTCGGGGGCGAGCAGAACTTCGCTAGGCTTTACCCAAGACAGCGCCGCAAAGGTTTTGTCGCCAAGCCGCGCCACCGCCGCGCCATCGACAAAGCTGTTGATCGTGCGCAGCTTCACAGGCTCCGCCGCAGCCAAAGCTGCCGTCAGACTTGCCCCACCGACAGGTTCGACAAAGCGATACGCCGTCTCCGGCGCTTCCACCCGCAAAAACCGCGTGACGCCCGAGGCCAAACCGCCACCGCCCACCGGCAACACCACCAGATCGGGCGCACGGCCCAACTGTTCCAGCATTTCCACCGCGACCGAGGCTTGGCCTTCAATCACATCCTCATCATCAAACGGCGACAGAAAATGTGCGCCCTGTTCGGCGCAGAACTTTTGGCTGGCCGTTAAAGTCTGATCGAAATAATCCCCGGTCAGCACGATCCGCACCGCATCGCCACCAAACGCCCGAGTCTTGTCGATCTTTTGCTGCGGCGTCGTCACCGGCATGAAAATCGTGCCCTTCACGCCGAAATGCTTGCAGGCAAACGCGACACCCTGCGCGTGATTGCCCGCGCTGGCGCACACAAACGCCATCTGCTCTGGGTGATGCGCCCGCACCTTGCGCATCGCCGTAAACGCCCCGCGCAATTTATAGCTGCGCACTGGCGACAGATCCTCGCGCTTCAGCCAAATCTCGGACCCGTAGCGCCGCGACAGATAGTCGTTGCGCTGCAACGGCGTGCGCGGAAAAATCTCGCGCAGGGCACGGGTGGATTGGCGGGCGGCATCGGAAAAATCGCTCATATCCCCGATTACGCCCGCCTGCGCCCGAAAAGCAAGTCAGACCAGCGGGCGCTTTTGAATGTAATGGCCATAAAGCGTGGTCAAAATCGACAGCCCCACCATTGTGACAGGCCAACCCGCGATCAACTGCCAGATGTTCGCCAGCAGGCCCACGCCGCCAAACACAAACCAACTGATCAGGTTCACCGCCCAAAGCGCCAGCGCCATGATCACCGCCAGTTGCAGCAAAGGCCGCCATTCCCCTGCCGTCGCCTGCCACCCCGCCATCAGGACCGGGTTTTCCCCCAACGCGGTTCCCGGCAGCGCAGCCGCCATCCGCAGGCCAAGGAAAATCATTGGCACCTGCACCATGACTGCGATCAAAAGCATCGACATAAAGATGCCGCCCATCATCAAGCGCCCGAAAAGCGTGCCGACAACCATGCCCAGGATCATCCCGAGCACCACCAAAACCAGCCCGATTAGCAGCGATTTAATGAAATACTGCCCCATCCGTTCGCCCATGAACGGCGGCACATATCCCGCAGGCACCTCGCCCAGCAGCACATAACGATGCCACGCCACAGCAAGCCATATGCCGGTGATCAGCGAGACAACCAGCACCAAAACCACCCCCAGCCCCATGCCGCCGCCCATCATCCCCATGCCTGACGAGGCCATAGCCGCACCCAGCGCCATGGTGATCCCCACCTGCACCAGATACAAAACCCCGGAAATCTTTAGCGCCGGGCCAAGGTTATCCATCACTTGCCGCAGCGAATGCGAGAAAATCTGCACGCCTTTCATAGTGACCTCCATATATTAAACCAATGCCGCCATGATTCACCCCAAGCGCACCCTGTCAACCGCCCTACCTTGCCCTTGCGCCCATTTCCCGATAATCGCGGGCGAAACCCGCATCGGAGTTCCCTATGACCGCCAAACTCGCCCCGAAGAAAGTCGTCCTCGCCTATTCTGGCGGTCTGGATACCTCGATCATCCTGAAATGGCTGCAAACCGAGTATGGCTGCGAGGTGATCACCTTCACCGCCGATCTTGGGCAGGGCGAAGAACTGGAACCAGCGCGGCAAAAGGCCATTCTGATGGGCATCAAGCCCGAAAATATCCATGTTGTCGATGTCCGCGAAGAATTCGTGCGTGATTTCGTGTTCCCGATGTTCCGCGCCAATGCGCTTTACGAAGGCCTCTATCTGCTCGGCACCTCCATCGCCCGTCCGCTGATCAGTCAGCATCTGGTGCGCATCGCGCATGAAACCGGGGCTGATGCGGTGGCACATGGCGCAACTGGCAAAGGCAATGACCAAGTGCGGTTTGAACTTTCCGCCGCAGCGCTTGATCCCGCCATCAAAGTCATCGCCCCGTGGCGGTTGTGGGATCTGACCAGCCGCACCAAGCTGCTGGAATTCGCCGAGGCCAACCAAATCCCGATCGCCAAAGACAAGCGCGGCGAAGCGCCGTTCTCGGTCGATGCCAACCTGCTGCACACCTCGTCGGAAGGCAAAGTGCTGGAAAATCCGGCCGAAGAAGCCCCCGAATTCGTCTATCAGCGCGTTACCCCCGTCGAGAAAGCCCCCGACACCCCGGAATATGTCGAAATCGGCTTTGAAGCTGGCGATGCCGTCTCGATCAACGGCGAAACCCTGTCGCCCGCCACCATCCTCGCCCGCCTGAACGACATCGGCGGCAAGCATGGCGTCGGCCTGCTCGATCTGGTGGAAAACCGCTTCGTCGGCATGAAATCGCGCGGCCTTTATGAGACCCCCGGCGGCACCATCCTGCTGGAAGCCCACCGTGGCATCGAGCAGATCACGCTGGATTCTGGCGCGGGTCATCTGAAAGACAGCATCATGCCGCGCTATGCCGAGCTGATCTACAACGGCTTCTGGTTCTCGCCCGAGCGCGAGGCCATGCAGGCGCTGATCGACAAGACCCAAGAATACGTCACCGGCACCGTGCGCGTGAAGCTGTATAAAGGCTCCGCCCGCACCGTCGCGCGCTGGTCCGACTACAGCCTGTATTCCGAAAAGCATGTGACTTTTGAAGAAGACGCCGGTGCCTACGATCAAAAAGACGCTGAAGGCTTCATCCGCCTGAACGCCCTCCGCCTGCGCCTGATAGCCTCGCGCAATGCACGGGTGGCAAAGCCGATCTGATTCGTTTTGCACGATTTGGAACGGAAAGGGTACGGACGACCAATATATCTCTAGCGCACTGTTTTCATTTCTCTATTTTGCGGCGAAAAATATCGTTACCGTCGTAAAAAGGGGATTCTCGAAGTGAATCCAGTCTGTTAAAGTGAGGAGACACCGCTTTGCAGCGAGGTCTACCAATGGCAAATGTGACGGGGTTCGAACCCGCGGGGGCGCAAGTTTGGACGCTCTGCCCCGACCGGATTAACAGTCCGGCGCAATAAACCACTCTGCCACACATCCGTAATCAGGATTGTTTAGACAATCCTGATTACGTTCAACGATTTTTTTACACTTATACACTAGATTTTGTGCTTGACCTGCACTGGAGGTATAGCCTTGGCCTGATAAGGCCGTTGCTTGCTACAATTTGTAGGCCGCCAATCGCTGATAATACGGCAGCGCTTCCGCCGCCAAATCGGCATAAACCCCGCCCAATTTCGGCAGCGGCCCCTCGGCCCCCTCAAACCCCGTGCTGCGATGCACCGCCGCATACCAATGCGGCGCCCAAGCGCCGTCGGCCTCATTCCCCCCGGCAGGCCAGTGCAGCATCTTGCGGGTAAATGGCACGTCAATCGCCGCGCATAATTTGCGCAGCATCGCCTCCGGGTCAGCGCGAATATCGTCGCAGTCGATCACCACCGGAGTGCTGCCAGACCATCCCGCCACCTCGTCAAACAACTCCGCCTGCTGCACAAAGCCAATATCGGCCTGCGTCGTGCCCGCGCGCTTTTTGGCGTAGCTGGCAATCACCCGCGCCGGATGCCTGATCAGGAACACATTGCTGCAAGACCGCATCCAGCGCCGATCAAACTGCGGGATCATGTGCAGGGTCATCTGCTTTTGATAAAACACCGCATTGCCACCCGGCACCGGCCCTTTGCAGATCGAGGCCACCACATCCGGGTCAGGCTCATGCGCCGCGATGATCTCGTCGCGCATCGGATGGTTGATCCCAGTATATTCCAGATAACCCGCATAAAACGGCTCATCCCACACCGTGCAATCGCCGCGTGCGGCAAAGCTGTACATCATCGCGGTGGATAGATTGCGCGGGCCAGACCACATCGCAATGCGTTTTGCTACCTGCGTCATGCCCCCACCATCGCTTTATACAGCCCCCTGATCCGCTCTGTCATCGGCCCCATTTGCCCGGTTCCAATCACCCGGCCATCCAGATTACCCACCGGAGTTTGCGCGCCAAATGTGCCTGTCAAGAACGCTTCATCCGCCGAATACGTCTCTACAAGGCTGAAATTGCGTTCAAACACCGGGATATCATTGGTGCGGCACAGATCAATCACCTTCTGCCGCGTGATCCCGTTCATGCAATAATCCCCGGTCGAGGTCCAAACCTGCCCCTTGCGCACGATGAAAAAGTTGCAGGCGTTGGTGGTGTTCACAAAGCCATGCACATCCAGCATCAGCGCCTCGTCCGCCCCGGCCTTTTCCGCCGCAATACAGGCCAGAATGCAATTCAGCTTGGAATGCGAGTTCAACTTCGGGTCCTGCGTCATCGGCAAGCCCCGCATATGCGGCACCGTCGCCAGCCGGATCGGGCGCGGCAGCTTTTGCCGCGAATGTTCCATGATGATCACCATCGTCGGGCCTTGCTGCGACAACTTGGGATGCTGAAACGGCCGCGTTTTGACCCCCCGCGTCAGCATCAGCCGGGCATGGGCATCTGCGATCATGCCATTGGCCTTTTGAGTGTCTAACACCGCCGAAATCACCTGCTCCCGCGTCAGACCAATCTCAAGATCAATCGTCTTCGCCGCCTCAAACAACCGCTCAATATGTTCGTCGAGAAAACTCCAGCGCCCGTTGTAAAGCCGTATGCCCTCCCAAACACCATCGCCCAGCATGAAACCAGAATCGTAAACCGACACCATCGCCTGCGCTTTCGGCACTATGCGACCGTTTACATAAATCAGAATACCCTCGTTGCGGGCATCTTCCTCGGCCTGATGGGTCGATACGTGGTCGGTCATGGCGATCTCCTGTTTAAGCACTAAGCTATTGCGCCGCAGAAGAAAGGCCAAGGGGCGCATCACCATGGCGTGACCTCACGGATGGGTGAGTTGCCGCGATCACAGCCAGCCCGCAGGTTGATGCAAAGAACAGGAGTCAAAAATGATCCGTCTGACCCTCGCCCTGATGCTGATCGCCAGCGCCGCATCAGCCAAAACCCAAACCGCTGTCGTTGCGGGGGGCTGCTTCTGGTGCGTCGAATCGAACTTTGAAAGCGTGCCGGGGGTGAAGGATGTGATCTCGGGCTACACCGGCGGAAACTCGCAAAATCCGACCTATGACGACCACGAAGGCCATTACGAGGCGGTCAAGATCACCTATGATGACGCTAAAATCAGCTACGCAGAAATCGTCGCTAAATTCCTGCACTCCACCGATGTGGTCGATGCGGGCGGTCAGTTTTGCGATCGTGGCAAGGCGTATAGCTCGGCAATTTTCGTCTCTGATAACGCGGAAAAGCAGATCGCCAAGGCTGAAATCGCCAAAGCCCAAACCGCGCTGGGTCAGAATGTCGTCACACCAGTGCTATCGGCCAAAACCTTCTGGCCCGCCGAGGCTTATCATCAGGACTATTACAAAAGCACCGATCTGGTGCTGACGCGTCGCGGCCCGAAAGAAAAGCGCAACGCTTACAAATTCTACCGTGACAGCTGTGGCCGCGACGAACGCCTTGAACAACTCTGGGGCTCTGCTGCCGAATTCACCCGCTAAAATTTATCTAAAATTTGCTTTCATCTGTTCCTAAATATCCCACGGGGTGCGGGGTGTGAAACCCCGCTCGCCAGATCAAGCATCGTAGCGCAAAAAGGCTCTAACCGGGCTAAACTAACGATTGTGCGCCCGCGCCTGCGACGACAACATCTCTGCCACAATTGCCCGCGCCGCCGCTGCCGGGTCCGCCGCTTGCCAGACCGGACGCCCGACCACAATATGATCCACCCCATCCGCAATCGCCTGCGCCGGGGTCGCTACCCGCTTCTGATCGCCCAAAGCCGCCCCCGCAGGCCGCACCCCCGGCGTCACGATCAGCTTGCCCACAGCCTGCGGCAAAGCCCGGATCGCGGCGGCTTCCTGCGGCGAGGCGATCACGCCATCCGCCCCCGCCTCCAACGCCCGCGCCGCGCGTTCAATCGTTATCTCGCGAATATCCCCCGCCCGGATCAGATTCGCGTCGAGATCGGCGCGGTCCAGCGAAGTCAAAACCGTCACCGCCAAAATCTTCAACCCGGTCCCGGCCCGCCCCTCTGCCGCTGCCCGCACCACCTGCGGATCGCCATGCACGGTCAGAAAATCCAGTTCATACTGTGCAATCCCGCGCACGGCTGCTTCCACCGTCGCGCCAATATCAAACAGCTTAAGATCCAGGAAAATCCGCTTGCCGTGTTCCTGCTTCAGCTCATTGGCCAAGGCAAAACCACCGCCGGTCAGCATCCCCAGCCCGATCTTGTAAAACGACACCGCATCGCCCAGCCGCGCGGCCAAATCCAGCCCTTGCACGATATTCGGCACATCCAGCGCCACGATCAAACGATCATCACGAAAATGGGCATCCGACATTGCGATCTCCTTGAATTTCCGGCGTCATGCGGCCAACAGAGGGGCCTGTCAAGGAGTGCGCCAGATGATCCTAGCCTTCGATATCGGCGGCACCCGCATCAAAGCGGCCCGCGTGCGCAACGGCCACCTGCATCCCTTAGGCGAAACCGCCACCCCCACGCAGGATTTTGCCACCTTCACCGCCGCTCTCGCCGTCTTCCACACCAGCGAATCCGCCATAGCTATCTCGATCACCGGGGTCGTCGATCCCACCACAGGCAGGATCAAAGTCGCCAATATCCCCTGTCTGGACGGCCGCAACGTCGCAGCCGATCTGGAAGCCGCGCTCAACCGACCCGTGCTGATCCTGAACGACGCCGATTGCTTTGCGATGGCCGAAGCCACCTCTGGCGCGGGCAAAGGCCATCGCAACGTCTTCGGCATCATCCTTGGCACCGGGGTCGGCGGCGGCCTTGTGCTGAACGGCCAGATCGTCACAGGGCCGGGCGGCTACGCGGGCGAATGGGGCCACGGCCCCGTCGTCCACGACCCCGCCTTTCCCTGCGGCTGCGGCCAAATCGGCTGCCTCGACACCATCGGCGGCGCGCGCGGTCTGGAACGCCTGCACACACACCTCACCGGGCAAGACGCCAGTGCCGAAGCCATCCTCGCCGCGTGGAAAATCGCCCCCAGCCCAACCGTCACCCGGTGGCTCGATCTGCTTTCGGGGCAGCTGGCGATGGTTGTCAACCTGATCGGCGCTGACATCGTCCCGGTCGGCGGCGGTCTGGGCAACGACCACACCCTGATCGCCGCACTGGATACCGCCACCCGCGCCCGCATCCTGCGCCAAACCGATGCGCCTCTGGTCGTCCCCGCCACAGTCTCCGCCGATGCGGGCCTCGCCGGAGCCGCCGCCGCAGGGGAGGCCAAATATGGCTAAAATCCTTCTCGAAGTCTGCGTCGATGATCCCGCTGGCCTCACCGAAGCCATCGCAGGCGGCGCGGATCGCATCGAGCTTTGCGCCGCCCTTGGCCTC
The DNA here is from genome assembly GCF_049896245.1 of Cypionkella sp. TWP1-2-1b2. Taxonomy (NCBI): domain Bacteria; kingdom Pseudomonadati; phylum Pseudomonadota; class Alphaproteobacteria; order Rhodobacterales; family Paracoccaceae; genus Cypionkella; species Cypionkella sp. TWP1-2-1b2. The sequence goes on from NZ_JAFCTX010000004.1 coordinate 181,719, forward strand.
GGCGGCCTCACCCCGACGCTGGGTCTGATGCAAATGGCCGCGCAATCCGGCGCTTTGTGCTACCCGATCATCCGCCCGCGCTCGGGTGATTTCACCTACACCGTGGCAGAGGTTGAGGTGATGCGCGCCGACATCCGCGCCGCCCGGCAGGCCGGCCTGAAAGGCGTCGTCCTTGGCGCAAGCCACCGTGATGGCCGCCTGAATGAAGCCGTCCTGCGGGTCTTGCTGAGCGAGGCCGCAGGCTTGGACACCACGCTGCACCGCTGCATCGACCTGACCCCGAACAAGCCCGAAGCCGTCACTCTCGCCAAGGCCCTAGGCTTCCGCCGCATCCTGACCTCTGGTGGCGCCTTAACCGCCGCCAATGGCATCGAAACGCTCAAAGCCATGATGCAAACCGCAGGCCAAGACCTGATCATCATGCCCGGCTCGGGCATCTCGCTGGAAACCCTGCCAAAACTATCCCACCTCGGCTTGCGCGAAATTCACGCCTCCTGCGCCAGCCCGCTGCCCAGCGGCGGCGAAGCCCTCGCCTTCGGCTTCCAGTCGGGCAGCGAAAAACGCACCGACAGAGCGAAGGTTGCAGCGCTGAAAACGGCATTGGCGGATTTAGCGAGGTAGCTTCGACAGATTGGGAACCGCTGCCGCGGCGCTTTAAATGCACTATTGGTGCAAAGGAAACGCGCTTGCAGGGCCATGATCGCAACTCAAGCCAGTGGCGGCAATGCGGACTTTGCCGCCATTTTGGGCGGGCAATCGAAGATTAGGTTTCCAAATGCATTGCCCAACACGCAGCTTTGACTTCGAGGGTTTCATCCTTCAGGTAGAAATGAAAATGACCTGTCCCCCGGCCGCCCATTTGAAATCCGCAAACTCCCTGCCCCACCCCATTTAATCAAAACAGATAAATTGGCCCCGAGTTGGGACCACCGCCTCACCGGATCAAAATCGCCCGGAAATCATTCACATTGGTCCCGGTCGGCCCCGGCGCGAACAGATCCCCCAAGGCCTCAAAAGCCGAATAGGCATCATTGCCCGCAAGCAGCGCCGCAGGGTCCAGCCCCAGATCCCGCAGCCACGCCATCGAGGCCCCATCCGCGAAGGCCCCGGCATTATCTTCCGAGCCATCAATCCCATCCGTATCCGCCGCCAAAGCCGCGAAATCGACGCCCTCCGCCGCCAAAGCCAGCGCCAGCAAAAACTCCGAGTTGCGCCCGCCCCGCCCCTTGCCCCGCAAGGTCACCGTGGTCTCGCCGCCCGACAAGATCACCACAGGCCGCTGAAACGGTCGGTTCCGATTGAACACCTCCCGCGCAACCGCGGCATGAACCCGCCCGACATCCCGCGCCTCACCTTCAATCGCATCCGACAAGATCACCGCAGGCACCGCCGAGGCCGCTGCCGCCGCCTCCAGACTGATCCGGGCCGAGGCGATCACCCGCACCTCATGCCCGGCAAACACCGGATCATCAGGATCAGGGGCACGCCCGTCCTCCCCCGCCAGCCAAGCCAACACCTTCGCAGGTAGTTCAATCTGCCAAACCGCCACCATCTCCCGCGCGGCTTCCCGCGTCACCCGATCCGGCACCGTCGGGCCAGACGCCACCTGCGCCGGATCATCCCCCGGCACGTCCGACACCACCAAGGAAACCACCTGCGCCGGAGAGCACGCCGCTGCCAACCGCCCGCCCTTGATGCCCGACACCTGCTTGCGGATCGCGTTCATCACCGAAATCGGCGCGCCACTGGCCAGCAGGGCCCGGTTCAACCCCGCCTCATCCTCCAGCGTCAAATCCCCCGGCGGGCAGGGCAGCAAAGCCGACCCCCCCCCGCAGATCAACGCCACCACCAGATCATCCGCCGAAAGCCCCCGCACCGCGTCAAACAGCGCAGCCGAGGCCGCGAGCCCAGCGTGGTCCGGCACCGGATGCGCCGCCTCCAAAACCTTGATCTGCCGGGTCGGACAGCCATACCCATAGCGCGTCACCACCACGCCCTGCAGCGCCCCGTCCCACAAATCTTCAAACGCCGCCGCCAGTTGCGCCGCGCCTTTGCCCGCACCAACCACCACCAGCCGACCCTTCGGGCGGGCAGGCAAATGGGCGCGCAGGGCTTGATGCGGGTCTGCCGCTTGCACGGCAGCATCGAAAAGCGCGGTCAGAAGCTGGCGGTCTTCGGGGGTCATCGGCCATCCTTGCTGCAAGTCGCGCCATGTTGGCGTGGGAGCAAGGGCAAGTCCATATGCGCTGAAGATTGGCTTTCCCCGCTGGGAATGACTTGTGTAAGTTGGAAAGCGAGATACTAAATGTAGTATGTGTAACTTCGAAACGCGGCTTTTGAATGAAAATCAGCAAGTTTGCGACGGCCAAAACAGCAACTGAACATAAAATAGCGCCCGCCCCGCACCACCGGGGCAGGCACTGTCACAGAGGATTAATGCACCACGGCCTGCAACGGTCGCGCGCGCCGCGAGGCTGACACACGGTCGCCGATGATCAAACCATCTGCCCCGGCGCTGACCTTGATCGTCGCACCGTCCAGCACGTCGCCCGACAGGATCATCTCGGCCAGCGGGTTTTGCAGGTGGTTCTGAATCACCCGTTTTAGCGGACGCGCCCCGAACACCGGATCGTAGCCTTCATCGGCCAGCCAAGCCTTCGCCTGCGGGTCAAGATCCAGCGTGATCTTGCGACCCACCAGACGGGCCTCAAGTTTGCGCAACTGGATTTCCACGATCCCGGCCATATCGGCGCGGTTCAGTCGATCAAAGATGATCTGCTCGTCTAGACGGTTCAGGAATTCCGGGCGGAAGTGCTGCCGCACGGCTTCCATCACCTGCGCCCGCGCGCCTGCCTGATCAGCACCTTCGGGCAGTTCCGAAAGCGCCCGCGCGCCCAAGTTGCTGGTCAGGATGATCAGCGTTTGCTTGAAGCTGACGGTGCGGCCCTGACCGTCGGTCAGCATGCCATCATCCAGCACTTGCAGAAGCACGTTGAACACGTCGGGGTGGGCCTTTTCGACCTCATCAAACAACACCACCTGATAGGGGCGGCGGCGGACGGCTTCGGTCAGAACACCGCCTTCATCATAACCGACATAGCCCGGAGGCGCGCCGATCAGGCGGGATACCGAGTGTTTCTCCATGAATTCGGACATATCAATCCGCACCATCGCCGCGTCGTCGTCGAACAGATATTCGGCGACGGCTTTGGTCAGTTCGGTCTTGCCCACACCCGTTGGCCCGAGGAACAGGAAGCTGCCCAAGGGGCGGCCTTCGTCGTTCAGCCCAGCGCGGGCGCGGCGGACAGCATTGGCAACGGCGGTGACGGCGGCCTGCTGGCCGATCACGCGTTTGCCAAGTTCTTCCTCCATCTTCAGTAGCTTCTCACGTTCACCTTCCAGCATTTTGGCGACGGGGATCCCGGTCCAACGCTCGACCACTTCGGCAATTTGTTCTGGGCGGACGGCTTCGGACACCAGAAGATCACCTTCGCGTGCTTCGGCTTCGGACAGTTTCTTTTCCAGCCCCGGAATGATGCCGTAGCTGAGTTCGCCTGCACGGCCCAGATTGCCGTCGCGTTTGACCTGATCCAGCTCGGCGCGGAAGCGGTCGAGTTGCTCTTTCAGATCGCGGGCCACTTCCAGCTTGTCCCGCTCATCTTGCCATTTGGCCGTCATGGCGTCGGATTGCTCCAGCAGGTTCGCCAGTTCTTTTTCCAGCTTTTCCAGACGATCTTTGCTGGCGGCATCATCTTCCTTCTTCAACGCCTCGCCTTCGATTTGCAGTTGCAGGATCTGGCGGTCAAGTTGGTCGAGTTCTTCGGGCTTGCTATCGACCTCCATCCGCAGACGGGAGGCGGCTTCATCCATCAGGTCAATGGCTTTGTCGGGCAGGAAGCGGTCGGTGATATAGCGGTGCGACAGGGTGGCGGCTGCGACGAGGGCCGAGTCGCTGATACGGACGCCGTGGTGCAGTTCGTATTTCTCCTTGATGCCGCGCAGGATCGAAATGGTGTCTTCGACCGTCGGCTCTGACACCATCACGGGCTGAAAGCGGCGGGCCAAAGCGGCGTCTTTCTCGACATATTTGCGGTATTCATCCAGCGTCGTGGCCCCGACGCAATGGAGTTCACCCCGCGCGAGGGCAGGTTTGATCAGGTTGGCGGCATCCATCGCGCCATCGGATTTGCCCGCGCCGACCAGCGTGTGCATCTCGTCGATGAACAGGATGATATCGCCATTTGCGGCGGTGACTTCGTTGAGAACGCCTTTCAGACGTTCCTCAAACTCACCGCGATATTTCGCACCTGCGATCAAAGCGCCCATGTCCAGCGCCATCAGTTTCTTGTTGCGCAAGGATTCGGGCACATCGCCATTGATGATGCGCAGGGCGAGGCCCTCGGCGATTGCGGTTTTACCGACGCCGGGTTCGCCGATTAGCACCGGGTTGTTCTTGGTGCGGCGCGACAACACCTGCATGGCGCGGCGGATTTCTTCGTCGCGGCCAATGATCGGGTCGATTTTGCCCTGCTCGGCGGCCTCGGTCAGATCGCGGGCGTATTTCTTCAGCGCGTCGTAGGTTTCTTCTGCCGAAGCTGAGTCGGCAGTGCGGCCCTTGCGGATGTCGTTGATCGCAGCGTTCAGCTTTTGCGGGCTGACAGCGCCTGCATCGAGGGCATCTTTGGCGGCGGATTTCACCATGCCCAGCGCCATCAGAAGACGTTCCACCGGAACGAACGAGTCGCCCGATTTCTTGGCGAGTTTTTCAGCCTCGTCCAGCACCTTAACAAGGTTCGGGTCCATGAAGGGCTGCGCGTCGCCGGAGACTTTCGGCAGTTTGCCCATCGCCAAGGCCAAAGATTCCACCACGCGCAAAGGTTCACCCCCGGCGCGGCGGATCAGGTTGCTGGCCAGCCCCTGATCATCGTCCATGATGGCTTTCAACAGATGTTCGGGTGCCAGCCGCTGATGGCTTTCCCGCATGGCAATCGTTTGCGCCGCTTGGATGAAACCGCGCGACCGCTCCGTGAATTTCTCTAAATTCATCGGTATCACTCCTTTTGCTCAAGCGCCCCAGCGATGCCCGGATCTCCAGCCCATCGACGGTGGCCTTGGGCGATATTTGGGGAGTTGTGATTGGCTTTGCAATGCCGTGGATCAAGGACAGCCCGGCAAATTTATGCAGGGTTTGAGCAGTTGTGCACACGAATCCGCCGATAATGCTACACGGGGTCGGCGCGATGCCGCCAGTTCTGGCTCTTACAACCAGAAGTGTGCTGAACGGTCTTGCCCCGCAAGGTGTTTGCAGCCCAATCGGAAATCAGAACAAGAAAAAGGCGGGGCAGATGCAGGATATTTTGCAGGTATTGATTCACAAGGCTCCGGTGCAAGGCCTGCTGCTGCATATCGGCAAAAGTGGCCTGTGTATTGGGGATGCCGCAGAGTTGCACCTGCAACCCGATGGTAAGATTGGGATTTTTGCGCAAGCAAAACGACCTTTGCTGGGGATTTTGCCGCGCCGCAGCTTCCGGCATCTGGGATATTTGGGGCCTGCCGCCACAACCGTTATGACCGAACCCTTGCGGCACAGCGATCATTTGCGGGTACGAATCGTCGGTTTGACGCCAGAGCATCTTTCCCCAAGCGGGGCTGCAGAGGTCTATATCTCGGTCTGGAGCAACACGCATCGCATGATGGGGGTGCGGCCACCCACTCCGGTTCAGGCAGGCCCGGTTGCGGCGAGCCGGGTTCAGGGCTCGTAACGCACATAGGCAAAGGCGCGGGAATCGGAGGCCCAGTTGGGCACGTTCATGGTGCCTTGCCCGCCGGTGAATTCCAAAATCCGGCGACGGATTTGGCCATTTGGGTCACAAAGGCAGAGCGCCACGGGCAGGTTTGCCGGATGGCCCAAAGTGCCGGGCGGGTAAGCCAGATACAGCAGGTGCCGACCATCCGGTGACGGATGCGGGAACCAGTTGACGTATTTATCCGCGAACAGCTTGTGTTGATCCGTGCCATCTGCCGCCATCACCCAGATTTGGGCATGGCCGTCGCGGTCACAGTTGTAGTAAATCTGGCGACCATCGGCGGAAAAGTCTGGCCCGTCACAATGGCCTTCCCCCATGGTCAACCGCGATTCAACGCCGCCCAGCGGCAGGGTGTAGACGTCGATCACCGTCTTTTCGCCCCGTGCTGCAACATAGGCGAGCATCTTGCCATCCGGCGACCAGCCATGCCACCAACTCGGCGCTTCAGGGGAAACCTTAACTGGATCACCCCCCGTGGCAGGCAGCAGATAAATCTGCGAGCCTTGGCCCTCATGATGCGAAGAAATCACGATCTGACTGCCATCGGGGCTGATGCCGTGGTCGTTGTTCAGCTTTACCGCCGCGCCCGTTTCGACAGGTATCATCGACGGCGCAGCAAGATTTACCCGAAACAGCCGCCCTTCGGCATTGATCAACAAACTCTTGCCGGAAGGCTCCCAATTCGGGGCTTCGATATGCCGTTCAGTCTCCAGCAGCAACCGAGAGGTGGCACTGGCGAGATCATAGATTTCCAGAAAGCTGCGCATGACAAGCCTATCAAACTAAGGGGTAGGGCGGGGTTCACCCCGCCCTTACCCATGATTACCCACGTTCCATCTACTGGCGAGATCGTAAATTTCCAGAAAGCTACGCACCGCAACCCTATCAGATAAGATGTAGGGCGGGGTTCACCCGCCGCCTGGATTGGCGGGGTGAACCCCCCCCTACCCATGATTACCCGCGTTCCTTCGGCGTCAGCAATTTCTTTGGCCGCAACGCCTCGGCGGCTTTGAACAGCCCGAAGGTTTGGTTGACGTAGTTCACCACGCCGCCAATCTGTTCCAGATATTTCTGCAACTCCGGGGTTTTCTCGGCCTCGATCACCTGCACTGGGCGATCTGGCCCTTCGGCCTCAAACTGGCAGTAGAACAAAGGCTCGCCGCGTTTCAGGATAATGTCCTTCTCCGGCTCATGCCATTCAAACGCCCACATCAGCGGACGTGGCCAGATGTTCAACGGGAAGCGCCCGCCAAAAATCGTGCCGGGCAGTTGTTCGCGGCGGTAATGTGCAAAGGCCGAAAGCTGGGTGATATAGACCAGCTCATCCGCGATAAAGCAGTAGGGCAGCGACATCTGCACGGTCGGGCGATCCGGGTAGCGCCATTCGGCCTCTGACACCAACGTCATCACCTCACCCAGTTTGTTGGCGCGGATGGTCGAGGCCGCCCCTGCCCGGTTGACCAGATGCGGCTTGCCTTTGTCATCGCGGCCAAAGCCAAGGTGCATGTCAAACGGGCATTTGATCATGAAATAGCGGCTTTCCAACTGGATCACCGCCGGGCAACGGCTGGCCGATTTGGCATGGGTCTTGTTGGTTTGGCGAAACAGCACCCGCTCGGGCGGATCATAGAGCACCGCGCCTTTGTCTTGTGTCAGAAACCAGCCGATGGTCACCGGGCCAGATTTTGGGCCATCTTCGGGGCGCTCAAAGGTCAGGTTGATGTCCATGCGCGGGCCTTTCGTTTTCGCCAGACTCGGCGGAAAGCCGTCTGCTGTCAATCTGCGGCGCGGACCAGTTGCGCGCCGGCCTGCGGCGACAGCTTGGCGAAGATCACCGCAGACGACAGCGACAGCAAGGCGATCACGATGAACACGATGGGGAAGTTGCCCAAGTCAGTGGCCGAGGTGCCGCGCAGATAGCCCGCACCCTCCAGCGTCATCGCGGCAAGGGTGATGCCGATGGAACCGGACAGTTGTTGCAGAACGGCGGTGAATGAGGTGGCTGAGGATAGCCGTTCCGATGGCACTTCGGCATAGGCGATGGCGTTGACGGATGTGAATTGTAGTGACCGCGACAGGCCGCCGATGAACAGCACGCCCAGCATCAGAAGCCACGGCGTTTGTGGGGTGAAACCTGCGGGGGCGAGGATGAACAGCGAGGAAATCAGCGCGTTGACCAGCAGCACCCTTCGGAAGCCAAAGCGGCGCAGGATCGGTTGGGCGGCGAATTTCAACACCAGCGCGCCGATGCCCGAGGCGAAGGTGATCATGCCGGATTGGAACGGGTTCAGCCCGAAGCCAAGTTGCAGCATGAGGGGCAGCAGGAAGGGGAGTGCGCCGACACCGACGCGGAACAGCGTGCCTGCGGTGACAGAGATGCGGAAGGTGGGCAGGGCGAGCAGGCGCAGGTCCACCATCGGGTTGGGCGTGCGCAGGGCGTGGCGGACGTAGAGGGCGATCAGGGCCGCGCCCCCGGCGGTCAGCGTGATCACGGCGAGCGGGCTGGCGAGGTTCAGGCCCATCAGGGTGGCGCCCGTCAAAAAGCCCGCAAGGCCGGGGCCGAGCAGCAGGAAGCCTGCGGTGTCAAAGCGGCGGGGTTCCGGCTCGCGCAGATCGGGGATGAACAGGGTTGCGAGGATCACGCCGAGCACCGCGATCGGGATGTTGATCCAGAAGATCCAGCGCCAGTCCCAATAGGTGGTGATGTAGCCGCCCAAGGGTGGGCCTAGAACGGGGCCGAGAAGGGCTGGTACGGTTAGCCAGGCCAGCGCGCCGACGAGGCCAGCGCGGGGGGTGCCGCGCAGCACGATCAGGCGGCCCACCGGGGTCATCATTGAGCCGCCCAGACCTTGCAGGGCGCGCGCGGCGACGAGCTCGATCAGGTTGGTGGAGAGGGCGCAGGCGATGGAGCCGAGGGCAAACACCACGATGGCCGCGCGGAAGATTTTGCGCGCCCCGAAGCGGTCGGCCATCCAGCCTGAGGCGGGGATGAAGACGGCAAGGGCGAGCAGGTAGGTGGTGAGGACCAGCTTGAGGTGGATCGGATCAGAGTTCAGATCGCGGGCGATCTGGGGCAGCGAGGTGGCGAGGACGGAGCTGTCAATATTCTCCATCAACAGGGCTGTCGCGACGATCAGGGGCAGGATGCGGGCGGAGGGCATGGCGAGAAGATGCGGCAAGGTCCGGGCGGGTGCAAGGGCGGTTCGGAGGGGTGGCACGCGGTTGTGAAGGGGGTGGATATGGGTGTTTTGGGTGTGGTCCCGAGTCGGGACCTTGGGGTTATTGTTTTGGATCAGGGGGTTACGAATTTTTTAATGAAGGGTTGGTGGGTTCAACCGGTCAGCGCAACGGCTCGATCAAAGGTATCAGCGGGCGTGTGAAAGCCAAGCGTTTTTCATGGCCTCGTGTTCAGCCGCAGGGCAACTTGGTCGAGATCTCCTTGGGTGTAGACGGATAGGTCCGTGCCGTTCGGGAAGTATTGGCGCAGCAAACCATTTGTGTTTTCGTTGCTGCCGCGCTGCCAGGGGCTTTTCGGATCACAGAAGTAGACGCTGACATCCGTCGCGACGGTGAACTTGCGATGATAAGCCAGTTCCGTTCCCCGATCCCAGGTCAGCGAGGCCATCACGCCCTGCGGCAGATGTTGCACCCAGGCAATCAAGGCGCTGACTACGCTGTCGCTGTCCTTGCCGGCGACCTTGACCAGCATCACGAAGCGCGAGCTGCGTTCGACGAGCGTGGCGATGTGGCTGTTTCTGGCACCACTCAGCAGATCGCCTTCCCAGTGGCCGGGAATGGCTCGATCCTCGATCTCAGCTGGTCTGTCGCGGATCGACACGGCATCAATGATCTGCCCCCGCGTCTGCCCCGCCGTTGTCGAGGTTCGGCCCCTGCGCATGATCCTGCGGCTGCGCAGGTGGGCCAGCAGCTCCTTCTTGAGCACGCCACGTGCCTGAATGAACAGGGTTTTGTAGATCGTCTCGTGCGATACGTTCATGGAAGCGTCTCCGGGATACTGGGACCTCAGCCACCCAGCGATCTGCTGTGGCGACCATTGCCCCGACAGCTTTCCGGCGACCAGTTTGCACAGGGCCGGGCTGAATGCCAACAGGCAGGGCTTGGGGCGGCGTGCGCATTCCAATGCCCGATCATCAGCGCGGATGGCTCGATAGGCCCGGCGGCCGCCATTACAGGCAACTTCACGGCTGATTGTGGAACCAGCCCGCCCCAGAAGTCGGCCAAGCTGCCTGAAAGAGCGCCCTTCAACGAGGCCGCGCGATATCTCTTCCCGCTCCGTCATGCTGAGAGACCCGGATTTGCGCGACCGGGGCATCGGCGCAAAACCACCCTTCGCTGCGACAACGCCAAACACCGATGCCGCGTGCTTGCCCAATGCACGCCCGATCTCACTCAGTGTCTCCCCATCCTTCCAACGTCGCCAGAGTTCGGTCTTCTGCTCGTGCGATTAGCCTGGGCGGCCGGTTCGTGCCATCTTGGGTCCTTTCATAACATCTCAAATCAAAGATGTTGCGCTGACCGGTTGAACCCACCGTTAACCATTTTGGGAAGTGGGGTTGGGGGTCAGCGTCGAAGCTGCTTTGCAAAGGTAAGTGGAATGACCCGTGTCAAGGAAGGCGGTGGTGTGGCTGTTATGCGGGACAGAGCGGCATTTGCTGCATTTACATTGTGAGCCGCGAACTCTTCCGCACTATCTATGCACCGACAGGTAAGTGGCCCGTCGACGGTGCGGCACGGCCGCCGCAATACCATTGCCAGCATTGCCCGTTTAGGTCAGCGTTGCGGACCAACTCGCTGCTAGGCTATGTTTTCACCCTTACGCGGGGCAAAGATGAAACTCAGGCTGTTGATCGACACATCTGTATGGCTGGATATCACGAAGGATTCTCGCCACCTGCCACTGCTCGACGCACTTCTTACAATGAAAGAGGCCGATGCCGTTGAATTGATCCTGCCGCAGATCATCTTGGACGAGTTTGCCCGAAACCGCGACCGAGTGATCGCATCCACCCGAGCCAGCCTATCGAGCCACTTCAAGCGGGTGAAGGATGCCATCGTTCAGTTCGGACCCGAAGAAGGACGAGACAAGGTTCTGCGTCACTTAAACGAGATAGATCACCGCATTGCGGTTGGTAGTGAGGCGGTGAGCGAAGCTGTGAGCCTGATCGAGAAGCTGTTTACCATGACCGTGCCGATCCCAGCCAGCGAGAACATAAAGGCCCGCGCTGCCGATCGTGCCATTGCAAAAGTTGCACCGTTCCATAGGCAGATCTGGACCTGTCCCGGTTTCGTTCCGGTCAGGTGCTCATGTTGGGCGGCCTTCTGTTCGAAAGCCACGGGGGATTTCCAGCCAATTGCTGAGTGTCTGCGTCGGGGATTATAGAAGCCGTTTATGTATTCGAAGAGGGCAACTTCGACCTTGCGGCGGCTTTGCCAGTTCCGGCGCCAGACCAGTTCGGCCTTCAGCGATTTGAAGAAACTTTCGACAGCAGAGTTGTCGTAGCAATTGCCCTTGCCGCTCATCGATGCCTTGAACCCTTTGTTGCGCAGAAGCTTTTGATAATCATGAGCGCAGTATTGCGAGCCACGGTCCGTGTGGTGAATGCAGCCCGGTGGCGGCCTCCGCAGTGCGATTGCCATGCTGAGCGCCCTCAGTGCCAGATCCTGCTTAATCCGGTTGCTGATGGCCCAGCCAA